>NZ_BAABMO010000026.1:0-55575 GCF_054767435.1 Proteus sp. MB838 | reverse complement strand
ATCCGTTGTCTCATGAAAACAAAATTGAGCAGGGAGGACAGCACAGTGTGTTTGAAAGTTATGGTCGTTTTCAATTAGACGATGAAGGTCGCCCCCTAACACAGGTGCGCTTTGAGCAATTACGTAACGGCAGCAAAGTGGGGCAAGCGACAACAAACTGTTTTGCACTGATGCCCGGCAAAATCTTCACCTTATCTCAGCATCCCCATCAGCCGATGAATGATCGCTGGCAAGTGATCAGCGTCAGCCATCATGGTGTACAGCCACTGGCGGATAATAGCGGGGGCGAAGGCACACAACTGTCGAATAGCGTCTCCTTTATTCCGGGCACGCAAGAGTGGCGCCCCCCTTATCGTTATAAACCGACGGCGGACGGCGATGAAGTGGCGACGGTGGTGGGACCACCAGGGGAAGAAATCTACGTGAATGAATATGGCGCCGTGAAAGTGCATTTTCATTGGGATCGTCGGGGAAGTGCCGATCACAGTGCTTCATGCTGGGTGCGGGTTGCCATGGGTTGGAGTGGAAATGGCTATGGTTTTTCGGCGGTACCGCGCATTGGCACACAAGTGCTGGTCAGCTACCTGAATGGGGATATCGACAGGCCCATCGTGACGGGATGTACTTATGATGGTCGTAACGCACCACCGATTAAGTTCCCAGAGAATAAGACACAAACCACTTTCCGTAGCCAAACCCACAAAGGGGAAGGTTTTAATGAATTGCGTTTTGAAGATGCGGGCGGTAAGCAAGAGGTGTTTCTTCATGCGCAGAAGGATATGAATACCGTAGTCCAAAACGATAAGGGAACGACGGTAGGCGCCAATCATACTGAAACCGTTATGCAAAACCAAAAGATCTCAGTACATGGTACGCAAACTACGGCGGTTCAAGCGGATCAAAAAAATATCGTGTTTGGTAACCAACATTCAATCGTGGATGGTGAAGTGTTGATCGCATCAGCCAAAGGTATTCGTTTAATTAGTGGCAACTCGGCACTTCAATTAAACCCTGACGGGACTATCACCTTAGTGTGTAACAACTTTGATTTTTACGGCCACGGTAGCGGTCGGATTGGTACTGGTGAGTTATTAGATTTGAATATGGACGGGGCAGGTCCCGGAAACCTTGAGATGAAACCCGATACTAGCACTATCGCTCAAGCGAAAGATCAGTTCTTCCCTAAAAAATAATTAAGCAAAAGTAATAAGGTCAGCCATGAATTATCAATTCCAAGAAGGTGCTATCACATTACCGGATGAAGAATATCAAGACAATAGTCTTAATATGCTGCGTTTCCCTACGCGACAAGGCAGTATTTCTATTACGCGTGATGTAGTGGCTCCAGAGATAACCCTCAATGACTATCTGGCTGGACAGTTGTCGGCCATCAAACGTGAAATGAAAAATGCGGTGGTAAAAGCACCCACAGATTTTCGTACCGAAAAAGGAGTTACGGGCTGTGAAATCTATTGTGAAACCAAACAAAAAGGGATCCCTATTTATCAGTGGATCGCCGCTTTTCGTCTCGAAAATAAAATAGTGGTGTTGACTTACTGCCAAATTAAACCGTTTTCCAATACTGAGCAGGCGCAATGGCAAGCGTTAAGAGACAGTTTTACGCCATCGCCCAATTAATGCAATCCCGATGTTTTAACCATACCCACTGACGATTTATTGTTTATTTTATAAGGATAGAGATATGGGAAATGAATTTTTCGCAGCCAAGCAAGGCGATAAATTAATGCACTCGTCAATCTTCGCCGATATCGTGTGTGGTGTGGTTAAAGGGGCGGTTTATGCCGCGATAGGGACGGCCGCTGTGGCGCTGACCATTGGGACAGGCGGTATGGCAACGGCCGCCGGTGCGGCCATTTTTGCCGGTGCAGGGCTGGCGGCGGGCTTTACTATTGGTGGATTGATTGATGATGCCGCTGATTGGGTCGCGGATGGGATCGATAGCTTGTTCGGGCTAAGTAACCCTGATGGTGAAATCGATACTGGCTCGAAAAATGTACGTGTCAAAGGCAAGGGAGCCGCTCGCGCAGCAGGAAAATTACCGTCACCCGTGCTACTCGCTTCAATTGCGGCGGATAATACCCCACCGAAAGAAGAAAAAGGTACCGAGATTGCCTTACGCGTATTGAAAAATACCGCCATGATGGCGACTGGGGCATTTTCTTTATTGGCGGGTAAGGTGCTAGGGAACCAAACCAACAATGCGGCACCCATAGCGCTCGATCCCTCCGAGTTTCCCGAATACCCCTCACCGGAGCAAGGCTTTTTTGACAGTATTCTTTCCCCAGTAAAAGCCGCGAAACACCCGAATGCTGAACCTATGCCATTGGACACCATCACGTGCGATAAATGGCATTGTGCTAGCGCCCCTTACTTTTTAGCTGAAGGGTCGAAAAAAGTCCAAATTAATAGCCAACCGGCGTGTCGTAACGGTGATAGAAGCACCTGTGAAGCCAAAATCAGTGATAATCAAGAAAAAGGGATTGTGCGTATTGGCGGTGGCAGTGTGGTGGTACGCGATATTATGAGTGGGCGTAACCCCTTTGCCGAAATGTTTGGTGAAATTCTCGGTGGCCTTGCTGTTGGCGCGGCGTCTACCCTGTTTCGCAGAGGGGGACTCAAGGCGATTAAACAGTGTTTGAATAGTGTAGGCTGTACTTTGGTGAGTGAAATCGCCAGTACCGCAGTGGGCAGTATGGTAGTCGCCTCGGTGACCCAAGCCTTTAATAGTGTGCGTCACCCGTGCATGCGGCTACGGGGGCGAAAGTCCTAAATGGAGAGGATGACACCGATTTTATTATTGATGGTGTGTACCCGTTAGTCTGGTCGCGTATTTACCAAAGTCGTAATACGGGTGAAAATCGTTTAGGACGCGGTTGGGCGATGCCGTTTGATGTCTTTTTGACAATTGACGACACGGGTAAAGGGCTTGAGAATGAAAACATTTATTATCATGACATGTCGGGGAGGCGTTTAGCGTTAGGAAAAATCGCCCTTGGACAGAAAGTGTTCTATCAAGATGAAGGCTTTACCGTCTATCGCACGACAAACAATCTTTTCCTTGTTGAATCGGCGGAAGGTGATTATCAATTTTTCGAAGCCAATCCACATAAAATCAATACACTGCGCTTAATGAAAAGTGCTGATCGTCATAATAACGCTTTACACTACCGCTATGCTAATGACGGTGAATTGGTACAAATTCATGATGATGCGTATCTGACCGATATCCGGTTACATTATGATGAAATCACCCAACGCTTACAGTCGGTGACCCGCCACCAAGGACAAGAAGAAAAAACGCTGGTCACTTATACTTATGATGCACAACAGCGTTTAGTGCAAGTCACTAATGCGGATAAGCGAGTGACTCGTCGTTTTGGCTGGGATGATGAATCGGGTTTAATGGCCATGCACCAATATGCCACAGGGGTCAGTAGTCATTATCGTTGGCAACGTTTTGATGCCTTTACCATTGAAGACAATGAACCTGAGTGGCGAGTGGTTGAGCACTGGCTTAAAGACGGTAAACGCTGTTTAGAGCATACCGAACTGACCTATGATTTAGCTCAACGAACCCTCACCACCGTGGAAACGGGGGGCGAAACCACCTTCCGTCGCTGGAATGAACAACAACAAATTATCGAATACACCAATGCATTGAATGAAACGTGGTGGTTTGAATGGGATACCAGCCGCCTATTAACGAAAGCAATAGCCCCAGATGGCAGTGAATGGGGGTATACCTATGATGAGCGCGGTAATTTAACCCAATCGACCGATCCCGAACAACAATCGACTTGCTATGATTGGGACAAAGATTTTGCGTTTCCCACGGCACAAACTTTGCCAAATGGGGCGGCTTGGCATTGGGAGTACAATGAGCACGGCGATATTCGTCGTGTGATTGACCCGCTTGGCCATATCACGCGCTTGGCGTGGGATGACCAAGGCCTGTGTCTGGGGCAAGTGGATGCTAAGGGTAATGAAACCAACTATCGCTATAATGCCCGCGGTCAGTTAATCGAGCAACGGGACTGTTCGGGTTATCCCACCACCTTGACCTACGATGATTGGGGACAACTTCGCTCGTTGACCAATGCACAGAATGAAACCACGACTTACACCTTTAGTGAAGCGGGGTTGTTGTTAACAGAGTGCTTACCGGATGGGACAGAAAACCGTTATGACTATGATGCCACCGGGCAATTAGTGGGAATAACGGATGCCGGAGAGCGCCATATTCTGTTGCGCCGTAACCGTCGTGGACAAGTAATAGCCCGACGCGATCCGGCAGGGCATTGGTTGCATTTTCACTATGATACTTTCGGGCGTATGCAGGCGCTGGAGAATGAACAGGGCGAGCAGTACCGCTTTGGCTATGATGCGTTACACCGTTTAACCGATGAACACGATTTAATCGGACAACAAAAGCACTATCAGTACGATGTGATGGGGAATGTCACCCAGATAAAAACCACTCCGGGGCCTTGCGTTGATACGCCGATGCCCTTATCCCCGCAGGTGACCACCTTCGGTTACGATAAAGTGGGACGGTTGCTGTTTCGAGAAAACGCCGATTATCGCACGGAATACCTTTATCAACCTTTGAGTGTGACGTTACGCCGAGTCCCCATGGCGATATGGCATGAAGCCGAACGCACCGGCACCACCGCCCGCGTAGAGTATCAAGACGCCCTGACCTTTACCTACGATAAAGTGGGGCAGTTGGTTCGAGAAGCCAGTGCCCGCGGTGATTATCAACATCACTATGATGTGCTGGGTAATATCACTCGCACCGAGTTGCCCCATCAACGGGCATTTGAATACCTGTATTACGGCTCTGGGCATTTACAACAAACGCAATGGCGAGATAATGCGCAACTGACGGTATTGGCGGAATATCAACGAGACCGTTTACACCGAGAAACGTTGCGCACCAGTGGCGCCTTAGACAATGAAACGGGCTATGACTGTCGGGGACGTATTACGCACCAAGTGGCGAGCCAAATGAATGCCTCACAGTTTGTGACCCCGGTGATTGACCGTCGTTATCGTTGGGATAAACGCAATCAACTTATCGAGCGCAGTGTCAGTTATGGTCAAACGGGCGAGGTTTTTACCGCCGGACATTGGTACTACCACAGTTATCAGTACGACCCACTGGGACAGTTGACAGCGCATTTAGGGTCGGTGCAAACCGAACACTTTCTGTATGATGCAGCAGCCAATTTACTGACCCGTCCGCACACCGAAGCACCGCATAACCAAGTACAAGGCAGTGATAAATTTGATTATCGCTACGACGGTTTTGGTCGCATGGTCTCCCGCTATGAAAAAGGCAGTAGCTCGGGGCAACGTTATCACTATGACAGTGACCACCGCATTATCGCGGTGGATATCGACCAAGGGCCCTTAGGGTATCAGCGAGGGGAATACCGCTACGATATCTTAGGGCGCCGGATTGAAAAACGGCTATGGAAAGCCAGTGCGATTGCCAATACGGTGACCTATCATCAACATGAGCCGGATGAAGTGTACACCTTTGGCTGGGTAGGGATGCGACTGGTGTCTGAGCACAGTAGCGCAGCGCCCCATACCACGGTTTATCATGCTTACAATGACCAAAGTTATACCCCTCTTGCCCGCATTGAATGTACGGATAACCCGCTTAATCCGCAACGGGCGATTTATTATACGCACAGCAGTTTAAGTGGCTTACCGGAAGCGTTGACCAACAGTGAGGGTGAAATAGTTTGGCAAGGGCAATACAGTGCTTGGGGGCATTTACAGCGTCAAACCCGCCCCACAAGCACATTTAATCGTGAACAGAACCTGCGTTTTCAAGGGCAGTATTTCGACAAAGAGACGGGCCTGCATTATAATACGTTCAGGTACTATGCCCCGGATTTAGGCCGTTTTACCCAACAAGACCCAATAGGGTTGGCGGGGGGGATAAACTTATATGCTTATGCGCCAAATCCATTGACATGGGTGGATCCTTGGGGGCATTGTGCGGTCAAACTTTCTAAAAATATGGTAGCTGATGGTACGCCTAGACCTGCCAATACCGCAGCTCATCATATTGTTGGTGATACATCTAAAGGTGCCCAGCCAGCCAGAGATATTCTGAAAAAACATGGTATTGATGTTGATGATGCTAGAAATGGTGTTTTCCTGCCAAATAGAAATAATGTTGATGAAGCATTGTCAGGAATAAAACATAATGGCAGACATCCAAATGATTATATAGAAGCAGTGAATGAAAGGATTATTAGGGCTGATAAAGAAGGAGGTAAACAAGGGGTAATAGATACATTATCTGAAATTCGAGAAATCCTATCCTCTGCTAGTAGAAATGCTAAATGGAAAACTATATTATGATTAATAAAGTCTATTATTTAAAATCAGATTTGGAAAACTATAGTTCTTTTATTCAAAATTATCCTGATGGAGAAGAAAGTATAATAGGGAGAGCGATGGATCAGCGATGGTCTAAATTTACTGATGACTATACTGCTATTTCATTAGAGTTAAATTCCAATGATTTTGGAAGAAAGAATTATAAATTTGATTTTAGTAGTTTTTTGTCGCCATTTATGGTTTTTAGTGAAGATGCATTGGTGTCTTTATCTGATATTTTGAGTTCAAGAGGACAAGTATTACCCGTTAAGACTGAGAGCAAACGGAAGAAATTTGTTGGTTATTATCCAACTAATTCACTTTCAGGATGTTTTGACAGAAAAAATTCTGTTTATCGGGAATACCCCAATGGATTAATGATTGAAAAGCCAGTTCTCATAAAAAATAACATCACTGATGAGTATTTATTTACTATTGACGAATATATTAGTCGAATCTTTGTTACGGATAAATTTAAACAAAGAGTAGAAGATGCAGGTTTAACGGCTTTCGATTTTTCAGTGGAAATAGAATTATCGTAAAAATAAAAAAGAAAGTAAAATTTTTCAATTATTGACTAACCAGTTACTAGGCTTTTTGTGTCAAAAAAAGTCGTGATTTAAAAATTATCGTTACTAGTCAATATTTAGCAGGTAATGGTTATGAAGGTCTGTATTTCGCTTTACCATTGAAGACAATGAACCTGAGTGGCGAGTGGTTGAACACTGGCTTAAAGACGGTAAACGCTGTTTAGAGTATACCGAACTGACCTATGATTTAGCTCAACGAACCCTCACCACCGTGGAAACGGGGGGCGAAACCACCTTCCGTCGCTGGAATGAACAACAGCAAATTATCGAATACACCAATGCATTGAATGAAACGTGGTGGTTTGAATGGGATACCAGCCGCTTATTAACGAAAGCGATAGCCCCAGATGGCAGTGAATGGGGGTATACCTATGATGAGCGCGGTAATTTAACCCAATCGACCGATCCCGAACAACAATCGACTTGCTATGATTGGGACAAAGATTTTGCGTTTCCCACGGCACAAACCTTGCCAAATGGGGCGGCTTGGCATTGGGAGTACAATGAGCACGGCGATATTCGTCGTGTGATTGACCCGCTTGGCCATATCACGCGCTTGGCGTGGGATGACCAAGGCCTGTGTCTGGGGCAAGTGGATGCTAAGGGTAATGAAACCCACTATCGCTATAATGCCCGCGGTCAGTTAATCGAGCAACGGGACTGTTCGGGTTATCCCACCACCTTGACCTACGATGATTGGGGACAACTTCGCTCGTTGACCAATGCACAGAATGAAACCACGACTTACACCTTTAGTGAAGCGGGGTTGTTGTTAACAGAGCGCTTACCGGATGGGACAGAAAACCGTTATGACTATGATGCCACCGGGCAATTAGTGGGAATAACGGATGCCGGAGAGCGCCATATTCTGTTGCGCCGTAACCGTCGTGGACAAGTAATAGCCCGACGCGATCCGGCAGGGCATTGGTTGCATTTTCACTATGATACTTTCGGGCGTATGCAGGCGCTGGAGAATGAACAGGGCGAGCAGTACCGCTTTGAGTATGATGCCTTGCATCGTTTAACCGATGAACATGATCTTATCGGACAACAAAAGCACTATCAGTACGATGTGATGGGGAATGTCACCCAAATAAAAACCACCCCTGGGCCTTCCATTGATACGCCGATGCCCTTATCCCCGCAGGTGACCACCTTCGGTTACGATAAAGTGGGACGGTTGCTGTTTCGAGAAAACGCCGATTATCGCACGGAATACCTTTATCAACCTTTGAGTGTGACGTTACGCAGAGTCCCCATGGCGATATGGCATGAAGCCGAACGCACCGGCACCACCGCCCGCGTAGAGTATCAAGACGCCCTGACCTTTACCTACGATAAAGTGGGGCAGTTGGTTCGAGAAGCCAGTGCCCGCGGTGATTATCAACATCACTATGATGTGCTGGGTAATATCACTCGCACTGAGTTGCCCCATCAACGGGCATTTGAATACCTGTATTACGGCTCTGGGCATTTACAACAAACGCAATGGCGAGATAATGCGCAACTGACGGTATTGGCGGAATATCAACGAGACCGTTTACACCGAGAAACGTTGCGCACCAGTGGCGCCTTAGACAATGAAACGGGCTATGACTGTCGGGGACGTATTACGCACCAAGTGGCGCGCCAAATGAATGCCTCACAGTTTGTGACCCCGGTGATTGACCGTCGTTATCGTTGGGATAAACGCAATCAACTTATCGAGCGCAGTGTCAGTTATGGTCAAACGGGCGAGGTTTTTACCGCCGGACATTGGTACTACCACAGTTATCAGTACGACCCGCTGGGGCAGTTGACGGCGCATTTAGGGTCGGTGCAAACCGAACACTTTCTGTATGATGCGGCGGCCAATTTACTGACTCGTCCGCACACCGAAGCACCGCATAACCAAGTACAAGGCAGTGATAAGTATGATTATCGCTACGACGGTTTTGGTCGCATGGTATCGCGCTATGAAAAAGGCAGTAGCTCGGGACAACGTTATCACTATGACAGTGACCACCGCATTATCGCGGTGGATATCGACCAAGGGCCCTTAGGGTATCAGCGAGCGGAATACCGCTACGATATTTTAGGGCGCCGGATTGAAAAACGGTTATGGAAAGCCAGTGCGATTGCCAACACAGTCATATATCACTAACATGAGCCGGATAAAGTGTACCAAAGGCTCTAGATGAGATCCTATAACAACTGAAAAAGGGAAAGAAAGATAATGGAGTATATAACTAATAAACATTGGGCCAAATATATCAAGGGATATATTTTTACTGGTTGTGCAATCCGAGATAAAAATATTGTGTACTTTTGTTTGCGCAAAGATATTCCATACGAAAAGGCTCGAAATTTATGGAACAGCGAAATCCCCTCACAGTTATTATGTATTTATTTAGACACACCAGATGACCCGATTGATTATATTAGAATTGAAGGGTTCGATAATCCTAAAGTAGGTATTTGTTTAAAACCGAAAGAACAAGGGATGCTTGCATCTAGAGGCGATGGTGGGTTTGTCAAGTGTATGGGCAGTGGATCTAAATTTCCGCTAGAAAAAGTTATGGATGGTGACTATGCAAACCCTAAAAATATCAAATGTGTTGGTGGATATGCTTATTATGTTGGCTCTGCACGCAAAATTTATAAACGTGTGGATATTGGGAAATGGCAGAGAATTCAACATGGGATACCAGGAGGAGAAACCAATACAGATATGGGGTTCACTGATCTCGATGGTTTTTCTGAGCAGGATATGTATGCCGTTGGCGGTGCAGGTGATGTTTGGCATTATAATGGCGAAATCTGGATCCCCTGTGGTTTTCCCTCTAATGAGCAATTAAGTACAGTTTTATGCGCCCCTGATGGTTATGTGTATATTGGCGGTGAAGGGGGCAGTTTATGGCGAGGGCGTGAATACCAATGGGAAAAACTTTATCACGGTAGTTCGGCTATTTTACTGAACCAGTTGCGTTGGTTTGAAGATAAAGTATGGGCATGTGATGACTATCGCTTACAGTGTTGGAATGGTAAAGAAATGGTCCGTCCCAAGGATGGTGATAAAAATGTTATCGCCTCAGGTCATATGGATGTCCGCGATGGGATTTTAGTTGTAGCTGATGATTATAATGTTGATCTGTATGATGGAACCGCTTGGCATAAGATAGTGAGACCTTATAAATAATAGGATTATTGTGAACATCAAGGCCTTATTGGAACTTACCCCAGTTTTTTAGCCTGAGTTCTAAAGCCTTTTCACCGGAGGAAAAACCTCCAGCCTATGGCCTATTTTGAGTGGTTCAGGTGCTGTCAGTTTCAATGTCATTCCTCTTAAGGGGATTTAGACATCACTGTTTTTCGTAATGTTTCGTTGCTTACAAGTGTTGCATCAAGTGGGTTGATAAATTACTGATAAACTTCGGAATTAACATTTATGACTCGCAGATCTGTCAGTGTTTCTTCGGCTGAACGTCGAACGGCTTTCAAAACAAATTCAGTATGGTTTTTTCCCACAGCACGAATAAAACAATAAAAAACCCAACAACATATCTAATTAAATGCTGTTGGGTTATAAAACGTGTTATCTAACTGTATGCTTTAAAACGATGAAAAAGCCATTAAAGTACAGCGACAATGGCTTCACACAATGGAACCATATTTTCCAGTGTTAAGCCTGCGACATTAATACGACCAGAGCCGACAATATAAATACCATATTCAGCACGTAGACGTTCAACTTGCTCTTTATTAAGACCACTAAATGAGAACATACCATTTTGGTCAATAATAAAGCTGAAATCTTGTTTTGCGCCTTTTTCTTGTAACGTTGTCACCAGCAATTGGCGCATACGCTGAATGCGCTCACGCATTGTGGTGAGCTCTTCAATCCACTCTTCTTTTAACTCTGGGTTAGATAAAATAGTGGTCACCACAGATGCACCATGTGCCGGTGGATTAGAGTAGTTTGCGCGAATAATCGCTTTGGCTTGGCTAAATGCTTTCTCAGCAGTATCGCTCTCTTTTGCGACAATAGTGCAAGCACCTACACGCTCATTATAAAGGCCAAAGTTTTTTGAATATGAGCTTGCAACAATCAGCTCAGGATTGCTTTCAGCAAATAGGCGTAAGCCTTGCGCGTCTTCTTCAAGACCATTAGCAAAACCTTGGTAAGCAAAGTCAAATACTGGTAACCAACCTTTCTCAGCGGATAAGGCAGCCAGTTGACGCCATTGCTCTAGCGTTGGGTCAATACCACTTGGGTTATGGCAACATCCGTGGAACAGCACAACATCACCTGCTTGTGCATTTTGTAGGCTGGCTAGCATACCTTCAAAATCTAAACCGTGGCTTTCTGCATCATAATAATCATATTGGCAAATTTCTAAGCCAGCAGTCTGAAAAATATTATTATGGTTGGGCCAAGTCGGGTTACTTATCCATACACGTTTAGCATTAGTTTGCTGAGCAATAAAGTCCGCAGCAATACGTAATGCCCCAGTACCACCCGGAGCTTGTGCTGTACGTGCACGTTTTTCTGTGATGATAGGGTGTTGTTCACCAAACAACAGTGCTTGAGTGACCGCACCAAACTCAGGAATACCGCTAATAGGAAGATAATTTTTAGTGGATTCGTTTTCTAATAAATATTTTTCTGCTTTTTTAACGGTGGTGAGTACAGGTGTTTTACCTGTTTCATCCTTATAAACACCAATCCCTAAGTTAATTTTGTTTTCACGAGTATCAGAACGGAAACTATCAGCTAAACCCAGAATAGGATCGGCTGGTGCAGCAATGATTTTCTCAAACATAGTGTAATTATTCCCTAAGCTCAAAACGAAGCAGAATTATGAGTAACAAGAGTAACGCTATAGAATCGGTTTGCCAACAGTTTGTAGAGAAATTAGCAAGAAGTTGTGAACTAAGTGAGAATAAATAGCAAAACAAGATGTAAATAAGTAAATCTTTCGTGATTACATTAACATGTAAATATAACCACTAAAAATAACTAACAGTTTAGTATAATAAACTGTTTATCTTGGTATTAGAAAAGGAGGAACAGAAAAGCGAGCAATATAAATAGGATAGGCAAATAAAAAAGCAACACCGAAGTGTTGCTTTTCAAATCAATTAACTTGACTGTTTAATTACCTTAAAGGGTAATTAGAACTGATAAGTCAGACCTAAACCAACTACGTTGTCAGTTGCAATGCCAGCTTCTTTAGTGAAGTCATTTTTATCAATCAGGTTGATTTTATAATCAACAACCGCAGTCATATTTTTGTTAAATTTGTAGAAAGAACCTACAGAGATATATTTAACTAAATCTTGGTCATTATTAAAGTTCTTGTAACCTAGATCTTTACCTTTAGATTGAACATAGGCTAAAGATGGTTTGATACCTAAATCAGCAAAATCATACTGTGCAGTTAACTCGATATTTTGAGTTTTGTTAGCAATATCTTTATCTTCACCGAAATAAGTCATGTTACGGGTTTCACCGTACATTGCTGCTAAGTAAACATTGTTAGCTTCGAATTTACCACCAACGTTCCATGCTTCAGCACGTTCACCACCAGCTAAGCTTGCGTGTTGTTGTGGTGCTGTACGAGCAGAACTTGAGTAACCACCACCCAGTGTTACGCCCCAGCCTAAGTTATAAGCGGTAGAGAAACCAAAACCGTCGCCATTTGATTTAGCATCTGCTTTACTTGACGCTGGATCTTTTGGATCATATGTACCACGAGTATTGTTGGTGTTTTCGTTATTTTTGCCTTGATATTGCAGAGCAAAGCTTAAACCATCAACATAACCGAACATATCAGTGTTACGGTAAGTTAATACGCCAGTAGTACGGCCAGTCATATAAACGTCAGTTTGCGCCATGGAGTCACCGCCCCATAAAGGCAGAACGCCAGTCCATGCGTTGGTGTCATAAATTACACCGTAGTTACGGCCGTAGTCTAAAGAACCGAAGTCAGCAAATTTCAGACCAGCAAAAGCTAGACGAGTTTTGTCGTTACCTTTGCTTCCTTCAGTATTATTAGTTTTAACTTCGTATTCAAAACGACCAAAACCAATTAGGTCTTTATTTATTTGAGTTTCGCCTTTGAAACCGATACGTGCACGAGATGCATCACCGTCTTCACCAGAATCTTTGTCAGCGAAGTAATGATGAACGTCAACTTTACCGTAGATATCTACTTTGTTGCCGTCTTTGTTGTACATTTCAGCTGCGTTTGCTGCACCAGCAAACATTAAAGCTGGGATTACCACTGCAAGAATATTGCGCTTCATCATTATTATTACCCTCATTGGTGTTATTCAGACACCTTTGCCACTGCCAGAAATAGTTTCTTAATTTTTATGGAACTATTTATGAGAGTTAAGTGTCGTCTGTGTCGGGTGACAGTGTTCCATTGGTAAAAAATTTTATCTACCCCGAATTTGCTACAAAATCGAAAAAAGTGTAACAAATTGTAACAATGTATTTCAAAGTGTGTATTTGGGGGAACTTTTCCATCAAATTGTAGCCATGCATAAAAAAAGCCAACCCTGAGGTTGGCTTCTGGTATAACTAAAGTTAGTACAATTAATCAGCAACACAAATGTTTTTTGTTGGCTACTAATTAATCAAACTATTAGAAATCGACATTTCTTGGTGTACGTGGGAATGGGATCACTTCACGAATATTTGTGACACCAGTCACATAAGCAACTAAGCGTTCAAAGCCGAGACCAAAACCAGAGTGTGGTACTGTGCCATAACGGCGTAAATCACGATACCACCAGTAGTCTTCTTTATTCATACCCATCTCAGCTAAACGTTTATCAAACATCTCTAAACGTTCTTCACGTTGAGAACCACCAATGATTTCACCGATACCTGGTGCTAACACATCCATTGCCGCAACTGTTTTACCGTCTTCATTCATACGCATATAGAATGCTTTGATATCTTTCGGGTAGTTCTTCACAACCACAGGGGCTTTAAAGTGTTTCTCAGCAAGATAGCGCTCATGCTCGGAGGAGAGGTCAACACCCCAATAAACTGGGTTTTCAAATTTCTGGCCGCAATTTTCTAACACAGTAATCGCATCTGTGTAGTCAATTTGTGCGAAATCAGAAGCGATAAAGTGCTCTAAACGTGTAATGGCTTCTTTATCAACGCGTTGAGCAAAAAACTCCATATCATCTCTGCGCTCAGCTAACACGGCAGAAAAGGCATATTTCAGCATTTTTTCTGCTAATCCGGCGATATCATTCAGATCAGCAAAAGCCACTTCAGGTTCAACCATCCAGAATTCAGCTAAGTGACGACTAGTATTTGAATTCTCAGCGCGGAAAGTTGGGCCGAAAGTATAGACTTTACTTAATGCAGAGGCATAAGTTTCGCCGTTTAATTGTCCTGATACGGTTAAGAAAGCTTCGCGACCAAAAAAGTCTTCGCTAAAATCAACTTCACCTTTATCAGTACGTGGCAGGTTGTTCATATCTAAGGTAGAGACACGGAACATTTCACCCGCACCTTCGGTATCCGCCGCCGTAATTAATGGCGTAGAAACCCAGAAAAAGCCTTGCTCATCGAAGAAACGATGTAGTGCTTGTGCCAAGGTATGGCGAACACGTGCAACAGCACCAATTAAGTTTGTGCGTGGACGAAGATGAGCAACTTCACGCAGATACTCAACGCTGTGACGTTTAGCGGCCATCGGATAAGTTTCCGGATCATCAACCATTCCTACTACCACAACTTTGGTCGCATGAATTTCAAAGTTCTGACCTTGACCCGGAGATTCAACAATTTTACCGGTGACTTCCACAGAGCAACCTGTGGTTAAGTGCAGCACTTCATCTTGATAATTCGGTAAATTATTATTAATGATGGCCTGTACTGGATTAAAGCAGGAACCGTCATAGACGGTAAGGAATGAGATACCAGCTTTTGAATCTCTTCTTGTACGTACCCAACCGCGAACGGTGACGTCTTCGCCAACCGCGATACGGCCTTGCAGTACGTCGACTACAGGCGCAACGATCATAAATAAATCTCTCTTCGTTTAATTAAAATAATTGTTTAGTAAATTCATTCTGCCCCTGTCGGACAGTTTTTCTATGTTACTTGCAATAGCGCAGGAAACAAGTAGGAAATTTCAGTTTAAAGAGGGAATCAGCAAGAGAAAAGCCTTTATAGAAAATATTTTGCTAAAAATAGGTAAAATCAGTCGAATAGTGGGGGTGATAGCAAAAAGAAAGGGCAATATTGGCCCTTTCTTTATAGATAGAATAGATAGAGTGAATAGATAGCGATTTAATCTTTATTAACAAGCTTGCCTAACAAGAGGAACATCAAAGGCTTTACGTAGCTTGTCGACAAACTCATCATCTTCACAAATGGTTTTACCTGGACTATCCGATAATTTAGCAACAGGTTTACCATTACACTCCACCAGCTTAATCACAATATTAAGAGGTGTAATATTCGGGATATTACAAGTCAATCTGGTGCCGATACCAAAAATTAAGCGGATACGCTTATGGAAATGCTTATAAAGTGCTAAGGCTTTCTGAAAGTCGAGGCTATCAGAGAATACCAATACTTTACTCATCGGATCGATGCCGAGCTTTTCATAATGAGCAATGGCTTTTTCACCCCATTCAATCGGATCACCTGAGTCATGACGTAACCCTTGATAACGGCTGGCGAATGGCATATCAAAGTCACGTAAGAATGCATCCATAGTGATACAATCAGTGAGTGCAATACCGAGTTGATCTGGGTATTCATCTAACCATGATTGCAATGCAGCCCGTTGACTATTGGCAAGCTCAGGACTAATTTGCTGATGTGCTTGGAACCATTCATGGGCTTGTGTGCCTACGGGGGCCAGTTGCATACGTTCAGCAAAATGATAGTTACTGGTGCCGATAAGATAAGGGAAATGATTTTTTAATTCATCGACAATGGCACGTTGCACATCATAAGAAAAGCGACGACGAGTACCAAAATCCATCAATTTGAAATCCGCTAAATCAATCTGTTGTTCAGCCGCATCACGATAGAAAATATCGATAAGTTTGCGTAATTGAATAACGGCGTCATCAGCGGTGATTTGTGGCGAACGAGCACGGTGGACAATTTCACTCACCAATGCTAACAAAGGAACTTCCCATAAAATAACTTCACGCCAAGGGCCAGTTATCTTAATTGTCAATTGATTGTCAGCAGTGGTCGCGATATGCACTTGCTCGGGTTTAAAGCGAAAATGTTTAAACCATTGCAGATAGTCATTTTTAAAGAAAGGCAGGCTTTGAAGATAGCCAAACTCTTCATTAGTTAATGACAAGTCTGCCATCATATCCACTTGATGGCGTAAGGTTGTTGCATATTCACCTAGACGTTCATCACTCCGGCAGCGGAATTCAGCAACGACAGGAATATCACTATAATGATGGTAAACCGCCTGTTGCATGTGGAGCTTGTATGCATCGGTATCCAACAGTGATGTAATAATCGGTGTAGCGTCTAAAATCATAGCGCGTCAAGCATCCTCACGGAGCGTTTTTATGTCAGCTAAATCGTTAAGGTTGGAGAGTATACCCGAATATGATGATAATGCGTCACTATTCGTTAATATTTCTCTGCGACATAAAAACAAGCTGTAAATCTCTATTGAGTTTACCACGTTAAACATAATTTGGGAGTATGTTAGCATCAATTAGCAAATAAATTAGTTACACATATTAATATCCCATTAACATTCTATTGACTTTTAATGTGCTCAATTGAATATTCGACTAGCTAAACCGTTTTTTGACGAGTAAGCTTTGGTTATATAACCGTAAAATAGTCGTGTTAACTAAAAGGCTTTTTTCTATGACACAACAAAGAATTGCTAAATATCGTAAAGATTACCGCGCCCCAGATTACACAATCACTGATTTGCATCTTGATTTTATCTTAGATAAAGAAAAAACACAGGTTACTGCTATTAGCCAATGCAAGCACTTAGAGACAACAGCAACGTCGTTGGTGTTAGATGGGGAAGATTTAACATTAAAATCTATTTTTGTTAATGATGTTGCTTGGACACACTATAAAGAAGAAAACGGCAAACTCATCATTGACCAATTGCCTGAACAGTTTACGTTAAAAATTATTAATGAGATTAACCCATCAGCTAATACCGCGTTAGAAGGGTTATATGTTTCTGGCGATGCGCTATGTACACAGTGTGAAGCGGAAGGTTTCCGTCATATTACTTATTATTTAGATAGACCGGATGTTTTAGCGCGCTATACCACCACGATCACTGCAGATAAAAAACAGTATCCTTATCTATTATCTAATGGTAACCGTGTTGCACAAGGTGATCTTGAAGATGGTCGTCATTGGGTGACTTGGGAAGATCCGCATCCTAAACCAAGTTATCTCTTTGCATTAGTGGCGGGAGACTTTGATGTATTACGCGATACATTTAACACTAAAAGTGGTCGTGAAGTTGCTTTAGAGCTATTTGTCGATAAAGGTAATCTTGATCGTGCTGATTGGGCGATGACATCACTAAAAAATGCCATGAAATGGGATGAGTCACGCTTTAATTTAGAATACGATCTCGATATCTATATGATAGTCGCCGTTGATTTCTTTAATATGGGAGCAATGGAGAATAAAGGGCTTAATGTCTTTAACTCTAAATATGTTCTTGCTAAAAGCGAAACAGCAACAGACAAAGATTATTTAGGGATTGAATCTGTTATTGGCCATGAATATTTCCATAATTGGACAGGTAACCGAATTACTTGCCGTGACTGGTTCCAATTAAGCTTAAAAGAGGGACTAACGGTTTTCCGTGATCAAGAATTTAGCTCTGATTTAGGCTCTCGCTCAGTTAATCGTATCAATAACGTGCGTGTTATGCGTACAGCACAGTTTGCCGAAGATGCAAGCCCAATGGCTCATCCAATTCGTCCAGATAGTGTGATTGAAATGAATAACTTCTATACCTTAACGGTATATGAAAAAGGGGCGGAAGTGATCCGTATGATCCACACGCTACTCGGTGAAGAGAAATTCCAAGCGGGTATGCAGATGTATATTCATCGTCACGATGGTAGTGCTGCGACCTGTGATGATTTTGTACAAGCGATGGAAGATGCCTCTAATGTTGACCTGACTTTATTCCGTCGTTGGTATAGCCAATCAGGTACACCGGTATTGACTGTACGTGATAGCTATGACGCACAAAAACAGCAATATACATTAACCGTCAGCCAAATGACGCCACCAACGGCAGATCAGGCGGAAAAACAAGTTCTACATATTCCGTTAGATATTGAATTATATAATCAACAAGGGGAGGTTATCCCTTTACGTTCACAAGGTCAGCCGGTTTCTAATGTATTAAATGTGGTGAGAGAAGAGCAGCAGTTTATTTTTGATGATGTTGCTCAACAGCCAATTCCTTCATTATTGCGAGAATTCTCTGCGCCAGTAAAACTTGATTATCCTTTTACGGATGAGCAACTCTCATTCTTAATGAAACATGCACGTAATGCTTTTTCTCGTTGGGATGCGGCGCAATCTTTATTAGGTCGTTATATTAAAGAAAACGTTTCGCGTGTTCAAAAAGGGCAACCATTAATTTTACCTGAAATGGTGATTGATGCTTTCCGTGCTGTATTGCTTGATAAAGATATCGATCCTGCCTTGGCGGCACTTATTCTGACATTACCTACCGATGTTGAAGCGGGCGAAGCTTTTGCTATTATCGATCCTATTGCTATTCATCAGACCTTAGGTTTTATTCGTAAAACTTTAGCCACTGAAATGGCTGATGAGTTCTCTGCGGTTTATCACTCAATGCATATCGGTGCTTACCGTGTCGATCATGGTGATATTGCTAAACGTGATTTACGCAATGTCTGCTTGGGTTATTTAGCCGTTGAAAACCAGCAAACGGGTAATCAATTGGTTGAAGCGCAATATCACAATAGCGACAATATGACCGATGCACTCGCGGCCTTAAATGCCGCAGTAATGGCACAATTACCTTGTAAAGAGGCACTATTACAAGAGTTTGATGATAAATGGCATCAAGATGGCTTGGTAATGGATAAGTGGTTTAGCTTACAAGCAATGAGTCCGGCAACTGATGTATTACAAACAGTACGCAGTTTGCTATCACATCGCTCTTTTACTTTAGCTAACCCAAATCGTACTCGTGCTTTAATCGGTGCGTTTGTGAATAATAACCCTGTAGCTTTCCATGCAGAAGATGGCTCAGGTTATTTATTATTGACAGAAATTCTGACTGACTTAAATAGCCGAAATCCACAGGTTGCATCTCGTCTTATTGAGCCGTTTATTCGTTTGAAACGCTATGATGCTAATCGCCAAGAGAAAATGCGTGCCGAGTTATTAAAGCTAAAAGCCCTTGATAACTTATCAGGTGATTTATATGAGAAAATCACTAAAGCATTAGCGGATTAACACTATATCGCTATCACTAAGTAAGTGATAAGAAGGTATTAAGTTAGCATGATAATTAGATCCCCAGCATATTCTGGGGATTTTTTATGGTAAGTATTTCATACAAAAAATTATAATGGTTTAATAATATGTATTGAATAAAAGCTAAGGGGTTATGACTATTATTCAAATAATTTTTGGCGTTCTTTTTCTAATTGTAAAATTAATTCTTTTTCGCTTGGTAATTCAAGCATATATTTTGAAGCGAATAGCTGTTTACTTTCATTTAGAATGGAGTATTTGGCTACTGTGTGATTTTTTTCAGTGCAAAGAATTAGTCCTATGGTTGGATTATCATCATGACGGCGTTTTTTCTCTTCATACATGCGGACATACATATCCATTTGCCCAACATCTTGATGGGTGAGTTTATGCATTTTTAAGTCTATTAACAAAAAGCATTTTAAGTGAAAGTTATAAAAAACTAAATCAATATAGAAATCACCATCATTAGTACTAATACGTTGTTGTCGTTCGACAAAAGCAAACCCTTTTCCTAATTCGAGTAAGAATTCTTTTAGGTTTTCTATTAAAGTTTGTTCTAGTTTATTTTCTTGCAGGATACTACTAGGTAGTCCTAGAAAATCAAAAATATAGGGATCACGTAAATAATCTTTGACTGAAGTTGCGAGTTCAGTAGTTTTTTGTTTTCCTTCAGCTAATACAGGATAAATACTTTGCTGTTTCCCCTGTGTTGAAAGTAATCGTTCATAATATAATGTGCTAATTTGTCTTTCTAATGCACGGGCGGACCAAGATTGTGTAATTGCTTCATCTATATACCATTGACGGGCGAGTTCATTCTTTAGTTTTAGTAGCGTTCTATAATGAGTCCAACTTAATTCGTGACGCACTGCGTCACGAATTGGAAATGTGAGATAAAATTTCCTCATATATCGAAGATTTGAGGTATCAAATCCTTTACCAAATTCTTTTGTTAATTCAGCTGATAAAGTTTGTAAAACTCTTTTTCCAAATTTTGCTCGATTATCTCCATGTTGTTCATCTTCAACAATTAAACGACCGATTTCCCAATATGTTTGTACCATTATGCTGTTTACTGCTTGTACTGTGTTTTTTCTACCTTGTATCAAGAGGTTTCGAATATTCGTAAGTAAAGGGGTGTGCGTGTTAATGGTTTTTTTATCGTTCATAAAGTAGTTTCCATTTTTGAGTATAAAAGACTCTTTTACTCAATTTACTATCCAAGTTTAGCGCTACTGAATTGCTAGGATTTAACTAGTGTTATATTGCTCAATAATTGTAGAAAACTTTATTTATTGATAAATATGAAAAAAATCTTAAATATTGATTTTTTTAAGTTTTTTGAGATGTTACATCATCTTAATGAAAGGAGAATTGTGCGAGGGACATCATAAACTGGGGATTTTTTATGGTGAATTGTGCAATTGAAACGTTTACTTTTCGTGCTTTTATCTATATGATGCTCGACGCTTAAATCGTCGTAGACATATCATTCCTAATACCCGATATTCTCAATGGAGATCGTATGTATTATTCCTTAGTAAGGAAGGCATTGTTTCGGCTAGATCCTGAACGTGCCCATGATTTTACCTTTCGTCAGTTAAAACGCTTATCTCATTCCCCATTTCAATTTCTTATTCAACAATCACTTCCTGCCAAACCCGTTTCTTGTATGGGACTTTCATTTAAAAATCCTCTCGGTCTTGCCGCCGGCCTTGATAAAAATGGTGATTGCATTGATGCATTAGGGGCAATGGGGTTTGGCTTTATTGAAGTGGGTACTGTTACACCACGAGCACAAGTAGGTAATGACAAACCGCGTCTCTTTCGCTTAGTAGAAGCTGAAGGCTTAATTAATCGAATGGGGTTTAATAATTTAGGGGTTGATAACCTAATAGAGAATGTAAAACAATCTCAATATGGTGGTGTGCTGGGTATTAATATCGGTAAAAATAAAGATACCCCCGTAGAGCAAGGAAAAGATGATTACTTAATCTGTATGGAAAAAGTTTACCCTTATGCAGGTTATATTGCGATTAATATCTCTTCACCTAACACCCCCGGCTTACGGACACTCCAATATGGTGAAGCATTAGACGATTTATTATCTGCGATTAAAAATAAACAACTTGAGTTACAAGGGAAATATCAAAAATATGTGCCTGTGGCCGTTAAAATTGCCCCTGATCTTACTCATGAAGAATTAATCCAAGTTGCAGATAGCTTAGTGCGTCACCATATTGATGGCGTAATTGCGACCAATACAACATTAGACAAATCATTAGTGAGTGGATTAGATCACTGTAATGAAGCCGGTGGATTAAGCGGTCGTCCGGTTCAATCAAAAAGTACACAAATCATTCGACAACTAAATGAAGAGTTAAAAGGCGCTTTACCTATTATTGGGGTAGGAGGGATTGATTCATTGACTGCCGCACGCGAAAAAATGGATGCAGGTGCTTCTTTAATACAAGTCTATTCAGGATTCATTTATCATGGTCCTGCACTTATAAAATCTATAATTAATCATATTTAATTACATTCAATAATCAGTTAAGGGCTTTTCTTCTGCCCTTAACTCGTTTATATTGCCTCTAGTTGATTATTTTTTATTAAATGGCAGTGATTGTGCTTAATTAATAAAAAAATGAACCCTGTTTTTGTTAGGTGGTATTAAATATTTTATTTAGGTTATTTAATATTGAGTATCAGAGAAAAAAGCAGGTAATAAATCGAAGGGGGAATAATTAGTGATAATAAAACCCGATGATCGCTGGCGTTGGTATTTTGATGACGAGCAACAAAAGTTGATGCTCGATTTAGCTAATGGAATGATTTTTCGTAGTCGTTTTCCAAGTAAAATGCTAAGTGCAACTGCTCATCAATCATCACCTTTTACTGTTGATGATGCTGCTCTTTATTATGGATATGATGAGCAAATCCACCAGATTGATATGCCTTCTGAGTCGCGAGCAGAATTAGCGTTAAACGCATTAATAGCCCATCGTTTTTTAAAGCCATTAATGCCTAAGAGCTGGTATTTTGAAGTGAGTCATTCATCAACCCGCCCTTATTTAGCTCAAGTGGTGGAAGCCGCATTGAAAGATAGCAATGAAAAAGTGCTTTTTTTAGTGGCGGAAGTGGGAGAGCAAGCCTGTTTATGCTTATTAGCCCAGCCTCAGTTAGCATTATTTGATAGAACACTAACGTTTTGTGATCCACTAAAAATCATGAATGATCGGTTAAGTGAATATCATAAACAGTCTGAGCCAAGATCGTTTTTGTACGAAAAAGTCATCTAATAAAAGAGTAAAAAGGACTTACTCTTTTATTTTCACTTATTGTTTATAATATGCTAAAAACAATTGGCCTTAAACAACACTTCCTAAAATCAAATCTGCATTATTCTCTTTTTGCAACAAATTTATAAAAGTAAATAAAGTGAGTTTATAGTTAATTTAAAATTGGGTTATTGATGAGATAATTCTTAATCAGTAGAGCAGATCATGCGAAATAAAAAGAAGATAAGACAGTTTACCTTCTTTTTATTTGTGATAAAGATAAGCGTTATTTTTTATTAAGTGAAAGTTTTACATTGCCTTTAGGAACACAACTACATGCGAGTATTCTGCCAGAACGTTTTATGGCACCTGCTTTTAATGCATTGACATCACCTTCATCTAATTGAATAACACAAGAGCCACAAATCCCCGCACGACAACTATAGGGAATAGCATAACCGTGATTTTCCAGTTGCTCTAACAACACCTCTTGATTATTCCCGGCAAAGCTGATGCCATTAAATTCAATAGTGACAGCTTGTTTTGGCTCTTGAGCGGAGGCTGCTGTAACCGCATTGTCAGTTGCCCGTTCGGTTGTTTGCTCTGTTGTTTGTAAATAATGTTTTGCTTCTTTATAAGCTAATATTTCAACTTTATCCCCAACACGAATAATACCTGATTGGCGAATGATAATATTTTGACCAAAATCCACATCGCCTTTTTCATCTGTACGGAATGTTTGCAGTGTTGCTAACGGTTCTGTGGTAGGATGTTTAATGCCTTTATCGATACTGATAGTGGTCATAATGCAGCGACTGCAAGGCTTGACTAAGTCCATGACGACAGAGCCAATACGGATTGTTTGCCAGCTATCTTCTGCAAAAGGTTTTGCACCTGTGATGATGATATTACCGCGAAATTGCTCAATATTGATTGAAGCTGGGCAACGCTGTTGCAGAGACTGAAATGAGGCTTCATTAATCAATAGATAAGGGTAACCGTCAGCGAACGAAACCGCGGTTTCAGGAGATTTTTTTACTCGACGTGTTGATTTTTCACCCGTCCAGCGAAGTTGTACATCCATGCCTAAATAGCGGCTGAACCATTGATTTATTTCATCTGGGGCAACATAAGCGGTAAAATGATTTCCCCACACTTCAGTTGGTTGTAATGAAGATTGAAAATCCTGATAAGTAATGGCAATTCCTTCACCATCGGGTGCTTGAATATAAATACCATTTGTCATTACAGTGGGAATAAAACACAGCAACAAAGGGTATTTACGTGCGGTGATAAATGTCCCCTCAGGGGTCGTTATCATAAAATCACGATCAAACGTGAAGCCGCTTTCACGGGCAAAGGCTTGAGAAAGACGGATCCCTTTCATTGATTTTACAGGGTGTATATAAAGGCGTGATACGTTGATCATCAGTGCTCCCAAAAAGGTTTTATTATTTTTTTATCGTCAGTAACTTTATGACAACGTAATACAATTAGCTATAATGCCCAACAATTTTATTTTAGGTGGTAACAATATTATGCGCTCTCTGTTTGCCAGCACAGGCCGAGGTCTGGAAGAATTATTAAAAACTGAACTTGAACACCTTGGTGCCCAGTCTTGCCAGATTACGCAAGGTGGTGTCTATTTCCGTGCTGATGATAAAACCATGTATCAGTCTTTGCTCTGGAGCCGTTTAGCTTCTCGCATCATGCTTCCGCTAAATGAATTTAATGTCTACAGTGATCTAGATTTATACCTTGGTGTGCAAGCAATTGATTGGAGCGAAGTATTTACAGTTAATCATACTTTTGCTATTCACTTTAATGGCACTAATGATGTGATCCGTAATAGCCAATATGGTGCATTAAAAGCGAAAGATGCTATCGTCGATTCATTCCAACGTAAAATAGGGCAACGACCGGATGTTGCTAAGCAATCACCGGATATTCGTTTAACTATACATCTACATAAAGAAAAAGCGTCATTATCTTTAGATCTCAGTGGCGATGGATTACATCAACGTGGTTATCGTGACTTAACAGGGCAAGCACCGCTAAAAGAGAATCTAGCCGCAGCGATTATTATGCGTTCAGGTTGGAAAACCGATACACCATTAATTGATCCTATGTGTGGCTCAGGTACTTTACTT
This sequence comes from Proteus sp. MB838, assembly GCF_054767435.1. Lineage (NCBI taxonomy): Bacteria > Pseudomonadati > Pseudomonadota > Gammaproteobacteria > Enterobacterales > Morganellaceae > Proteus > Proteus sp. MB838. Next base: position 30,626 of record NZ_BAABMO010000026.1, on the reverse strand, counting down.
ATTGAAGCAGCAATGATGGCGACGGATTGTGCCCCCGCTTTAAATCGAGTCCATTGGGGTTTCCGTCATTGGTTAGGACATAATGAAGCGCTATGGAAAGAAGTCACTCATGAAGCATTTGCCCGCTTCCGTGAAGGTAAAAAGAATACTCAAGCGCGTTTTTATGGTTTCGATGTGGATAAACGCGTATTAGATATGGCAAGAGCTAACGCACGCCGTGCGGATGTGGCCGATTTAATTACTTTTACCCAAGGTGATGCAGCAAAGTTGACTAATCCAGTATCCACGGGTGTTAAAGGGACGATTATTAGTAACCCGCCTTATGGTGAACGTTTAGAAAGTGAACCCGCACTCATTGCCTTACATAGCCAGTTAGGACGTGCGGTAAAAGCCCATTTCCCAGGATGGCGATTATCACTTTTTAGTGCTTCTCCTGAATTGTTAAGCTGTATTCAGTTACGTGCTGAGCGTGAATTTAAAGCTAAAAATGGTCCGTTAGATTGTGTACAAAAAAACTATTTATTATCAGAAACACCTTCGACGATTAATACACGACTGGCGGAAGATTTTGCTAACCGTTTACGTAAAAATGAGAAAAAACTCGCAAAATGGGCAAAACAACAGCAAATTGAGTGTTATCGCTTATATGATGCTGATTTACCAGAATATAATGTTGCGGTAGATCGCTATGGCGAAAAAGTGGTGATCCAAGAGTATGCACCTCCAAAAACCATTAATGAACATAAAGCACGTCAGCGTTTATTTGATGTGATTAGTGCCACCATGGAGGTTTTAGCATTACGCTCTGATCAACTAATTTTAAAAACTCGTCAACGCCAAAAAGGTAAACAACAATATGAAAAAATGGCAGAGAAGGGGGATTTCTTTTTAGTTGATGAGTTTGGTGCCAAATTCTGGGTGAATTTAACCGACTATCTCGATACTGGACTGTTTTTAGATCACCGCATTGCCCGCAAAATGTTAGGTGAAATGAGCAAAGGAAAAGACTTTTTAAATCTCTTTGCTTATACCGGTAGCGCGTCAGTCCATGCTGGGTTGGGGGGAGCTAAAAGTACCACAACAGTAGATATGTCACGGACTTATCTTGAATGGGCTGAGAAAAACTTTCAAGCAAATGGATTATCAGGTAGACAACATCGTTTAATGCAGGCGGATTGCTTACAGTGGCTAAGCCAAAGTAATGAACAGTTTGATGTGATTTTTATCGATCCTCCGACGTTCTCTAATTCAAAACGCATGGAAAATACCTTTGATGTACAACGTGATCATATTGAATTAATGAAACATCTAAAGCGTTTGTTAAGAAAAGGCGGAACAATTATGTTCTCAAATAATAAACGTGGTTTCAAAATGGATCATGAAGCATTAGCGAATATTGGGTTAACAGCAAAAGAGATAACACAAAAAACATTATCGCAAGATTTTGCACGTAACCGCCAAATCCACAATTGCTGGCTATTAAATCATGCTGGTGAGGAATAATTTACAATGCCGTTAATTAGTTTGACTGGGGCTTATTTAGCGTTTAGTGATGCCCCTTTATTAGATAATACAGACTTGTTTATTGATGAAAATGAACGCGTTTGTTTAGTCGGTCGCAATGGTGCCGGAAAATCGACCCTATTAAGAGTGTTAGCCAAAGAGCAGCCCTTAGATGATGGGCAAGTGGTGTATGAACAAGATCTGGTGACTGCACGTTTACAACAAGATCCCCCCAGAGATATCGAAGGCACCATTTTTGATTTTGTCGCGCAAGGCGTTGCAGAAGATGCGCAATATATTACCGAATATCATCGTGTTTCAAAGGTAATAGAAACGGACCCTTCTGAAAAAAATCTTAATCGATTAGCTCAGTTACAAGAAGTGCTCGATAACCGTAATCTCTGGTTATTAGATAGCCGTATTGCTGAAGTACTGGAAAAATTAGGGTTAAATGGCGAAGCTGAGCTTTCCTCACTTTCTGGAGGATGGTTAAGAAAAGCCGCATTAGGGCGCGCATTAGTGAGCGCACCGAAAGTGCTCTTTTTGGATGAGCCCACCAACCATCTAGATATAGAAACTATCTTATGGTTAGAGAAATTCTTAAAGGATTTCCAAGGTAGCATTGTCTTTATTTCCCATGACCGATCATTTATTCGTAATATGGCAACCCGCATTATTGATTTAGATCGTGGAAAACTATCCTCATGGCCGGGAAATTACGATAAATATCTGGAAAGTAAAGAAGAGGCATTGCGTGTTGAAGAGCAACAAAATGCTGAGTTTGACCGGAAATTAGCGCAAGAAGAAGCATGGATACGTCAAGGGATCAAAGCTCGCCGGACTCGTAATGAAGGTCGTGTACGGGCATTAAAAGCATTGCGAGTTGAACGAAGTGAACGTCGCGAAGTATTAGGCAGTGCTCGTATGCAGGTCGAAGAAGCAACGCGCTCAGGTAAAATTGTGTTTGAATTAGAAGATGTTAATTATAGCATCGGTACGCGTAGGCTCGTTCGGGACTTCTCTGCAAAAGTACAACGAGGAGATAAAATTGCCTTAGTTGGCCCTAATGGTTGTGGTAAAACCACACTACTCAAATTGATGTTAGGGGATTTAAAAGCAGATAGTGGTCGTATTTATTGCGGCACTAAATTAGAAGTTGCTTATTTTGATCAACACCGTGCCACACTTGATCCTGATAAAACAGTGATGGATAACCTTGCAGAAGGTAAGCAAGAGGTGATGGTAAATAGTCGTCCTCGTCATGTTTTAGGTTATTTGCAAGATTTCTTATTTCCACCAAAACGTGCCATGACACCTGTTAGAGCACTTTCGGGGGGCGAAAGAAATCGTCTATTGCTTGCTCGTTTGTTCTTAAAACCAAGCAATTTACTTATTCTTGATGAACCAACTAATGATCTTGATGTTGAAACATTAGAACTATTAGAAGAGCTGGTGGATGCTTATCAAGGCACTGTGTTGTTGGTTAGCCATGATCGTGAATTTGTTGATAATAGTGTTACGGAGTGTTGGATCTTTGAAGGTGATGGCGTAATCAATAGCTATGTTGGCGGCTATTATGATGCGCAGCAGCAGCGTGCACAGTCTGTTTCTCTTAAAAATGAAGCGAATAAGTCACGTAATGCACCAGAAAAAACTGAAAAAGAGACTAAACCAAAACAGAACGCCAAAAAGGCTACACGAAGTAACAATAAGTTAAGCTATCATTTGATCCGCGAGCTTGAACAACTGCCCGCTAAACTGGAACGTTTAGAAGAGGAATTAGGTTGTTTACAAGAAGAAGTGGCTGCAGCTGATTTCTTTACACGTCCTCATGAAGAGACAGAAAAAGTGCTAAAAGCATTAGCTGATAAGGAAAATGAACTTGAAACAGCTTTTGATAGATGGCAAGAGTTGGAGATGATGCAAAACGGTGAATAACGTATGCCAACTCATAACGGGGCATAATGCCCCGTTTTAGTCTCTATACTTATTGTTGTTTATTGATTATCAAATAAATGAGAGGTGCCGTTGTGTGTTCGGGTCAACATTCTTGTCATGAAGAACAACATGAGCAAATATTGTGCCCTCAGTGCGATCTGGTAGTGAGTGTTCCTGAATTAGCCCAAGGAACCAAGGCGACCTGTCCACGTTGTCACACTTTGCTAACAGCACGTTGGCGACAACCTTTTTATCAGCCTGTAGCCCTGGCGATTAGTGCATTATTTATGTTGTTAATGGCTTGCCAATTTACTTTTGTCAGTATGGAAGTGGCAGGAATTACCAATAACATTACTTTAATGCAGATCCCAAATGTGATGTTTAGCGAAAATTATGTTGAGCTAGGCGCTTTCTTTTTACTCTTTGTACAAGTGGTTCCTGCTTTCTGCATGATAGCGATTTTACTGCTTTGTACACCCATTAAGCTGCCAAGAAAATTACAAATTTGGCTATCACGAATTCTTTTCCAATTAAAATCGTGGTGTATGGCAGAGATTTTTTTAGCCGGTATTTTAGTCAGTTTTGTCAAGTTAATGGCGTATGGTGATATCGGCTTAGGGTTAAGCTTCCTACCTTATGTACTTTACTGCTTATTACAAATTCGTGCATTTCAATGTTTAGATCGCCATACATTATGGGAAAAACTAGAATCGCGACCCGCTTATCCTAAAATTGAATCAGGTAAAACAGGTTTAAAGCAAGGGGTAAGATTATGTCGTTCTTGCACTGCTATTTTACCGGCTGATCAATATGAATGTAGTCGTTGTGAAGTAAAAGGGTATGCGAGAAAACCTCATAGTTTGCAATGGACGCTCTCTTTCTTAATTACTTCTTTAATTCTTTATATTCCGGCTAATCTATTGCCAATTATGGTGACGGAATCGCTGGGTAATAATCTTTACTCAACCATAATGGCTGGGGTTATCTTACTTTGGGAAGATGGCTCATATCCTGTGGCAATGGTTATTTTTATTGCCAGTATTATGGTACCCAGTTTAAAAATGGTGGCTATCGGTTGGCTATGTTGGGATGCACATAAAGCTAAAGGAAAACGTGATCCGGCGAGAATGCACTTTCTCTATGAAGTGGTTGAATATGTAGGGCGTTGGTCAATGATTGACGTTTTTGTTATCGCTGTTTTAGCTTCATTAGTCAGAATGGGACGTCTGATGAGTATCTATCCCGATTTTGGTGTAGTGCTATTTGCATTGGTTGTTGTATTAACGATGTTCTCTGCAATGATGTTTGATCCTCGGTTAACATGGGATAAATGTACTGCCGATGATGATAAACCCATGATTAAGGAGCCTAAGGGTGACTGAAAAGAACGATACTGCTTTAACACAAGCAAAAATTAATAAACTGAAAAGCTGGTCTCCAGTTTGGATAATACCTCTTGTTACGTTATTGATAGGAGCTTGGATACTTTATTATCATTTCAGTCATCAAGGTCCTGAAGTCACATTAATAACCTATAATGCTGATGGTATTGAAGCAGGTAAAACTAAAATAAAGAGCCGTAGTGTTGATATTGGCTTAGTCGAAAGTGTGACATTAGATAGTAATTTTAGTCGAGTGATCATCAAAGCTCGTCTCGATAATGAAATGAAAGAACTACTGCGTGCTGATACCGCTTTTTGGGTGGTTAAACCACAAGTGGGAAAAGAAGGTGTCACTGGTTTAGGTACTCTACTCTCAGGTGCTTATATTGAGCTACAACCCGGTTTAACAGGCAAAGAGCAGGATGAATTTAATTTATTGGACTCTCCGCCACTGGCCTCTCCGGATGCAAAGGGGATACGCATTAATTTAGTCAGTGAAAGAGCAGGCCAGCTTAATGCAGGTGATCCGGTATTATTTAGGGGTTATCAAGTCGGCTCGGTTGAGACGAGTGAATTTAATATTGAAAGCCGAGATATGCACTACCAGCTTTTTATCAAAGCACCTTATGACAAAATGGTCACGTCGAATGTTCGTTTCTGGAAAGATTCAGGCATTGCATTTGATATGTCATCATCAGGGGTTCGTGTTGAAATGGCTTCGCTTTCCACACTGTTTAGCGGTGGGGTGAGTTTTGATGTGCCAACGGGGTGGTTACCTGGTGAAGCTATTGCCCCTAAAACAGAATTTAAACTTTATGATAACGAAAAGAGTATTCAAAATTCGTTATATACCGATTACCGTAGCTATATTATGTTTTTCTCTGATTCTATAAGAGGATTACAAGCCGGAGCGCCAGTTGAGTTCCGTGGTATTAGAATGGGTACGGTTGTTCAAGTACCTTATTACACCCAAGAAATGCAACAATCGTTAGATAAAGATTTCCGTATTCCTGTGCTTATCCATGTTGAGCCGGAACGTTTTGCGAATGATGTAGGTGAAAGTTTTGATTTTGTAAAAGAGCTTTCTTCTGCTGCTAAAAATGGATTAAGAGCATCGTTAAAATCAGGCAATCTATTAACAGGTGCGCTGTATATTGATCTGGACTTTTATCAAGATGTTGAACCTTGGAAAGGGCCACAAACTGTTGCAGGATTACCACAAATACCCACAGTCAGTTCTGGTTTAACGCAAATTCAGCAAAAAGTGATGACTTCATTGGATAAGATCAACAATCTTCCTGTTGAGCCAATGTTGAAAGAGATGACTGCGACATTAACCGAAAGTCAAAAAGCGGTTGCTGAAGCGAAGGAAACTCTGAAATCATTAAATGCTATGATTGGTAGTGATGACTTCCAAAAACTGCCTAATGATATTCAACAGTCATTAAAAGAGATCAATCGCAGTATGCAAGGTTTCCAACCTGGCTCACCGGCATACAGTAAAATGGTTGATAATATGCAACGCTTAGATCAAGTGCTAAGAGAGATGCAACCGCTATTGAAGACCTTAAACAATAAGAGCAACGCATTAATTTTTGAAGCACAACAAGGTAAAGATCCTGAACCAAAGAGGGCTGAAAAATAATGAAATATATTATTGGGATAGCGGTATTGATGCTGACGGCTTGTTCAAGTGTGCCTGATAAAGCTTATTATCAATTACCTGATGTTTATCAAGGTGCAAATAATAAGGTTGTTACAACCACTGAGAGCGCAAAGCAAGATCAGATTTGGGTTCAGCCTATCCGTTTATCTGATATGTTAGTTAACACGGGCATTGTCTATCAAACCAGTGATATCAATTATACCGTTGCTAACCAACATTTGTGGATAAACCCGCTTGATCAACAGCTACAGCAAAATCTGGTTGTGGGATTAGCAAAAAAATTCCCTAATCGAGTGGTTTCGACACAACCTATTGAAGATAAACTTGCTAAATTGACTGTCAATGTTAATTATTTTCAAGGTCGATATGACGGCAAAGTGATTATTGCTGGTGATTGGATCTACACTCAAGGCAATAAAGTGATTAGTCAGCCTTTTTCTGTCGCGTTAACACAAACGCAAGATGGCTATCCGGCTCTGGTACGTACGCTAGGGGAAGGATGGCAGAATGTCGTCGCTGAGATCGCAAAAACAATTAAATCACAATATTAATTGTTTTATACAGTAATATAGGAATAACCAATGCCTGACTAAAATCAGGTGTTGGTTTTTTATTCGAGATAACGAGAGAAAAATCTCATGCTGGAATTGATAAAAAAGAAATACCCTACAGCGATTTGTTGGTCTTTCGGGGATAATCCGCAGCTTGCTGATGAACTTGCACAACTTGTCGTTGAAAGAAAAAAACAGCAACATGTAGCTCATTAAGTGGTTTTTTTAGTGATCCAGTCACGCCAACAATTGGTGGTTACAATATTATTTTAAATAGCCATGGGGTTCCTATTTGTGTTATCAGAACACGCTCTTTAACATTGGTACGTTTTTCTGAGGTCACAGAACAGTTAGCGCGTAAAGAAGGTGAGGGTGATCTAAGCTTGTCATATTGGCAACAAGGACATAAAGAATTCTTTATGCGAGAAGGCACCTACTCTCCAGATATGGAATTAATATTTGAAGAATTTGAGTTAATAGAGGTTTTTTAGTTAACAGGCTTCATATTTGTCGATAACTTAAGTTATATCATTAATGTTGCTATGGTTATTTGGCATAAATTTTATTTTTACTACTGTGAATAGTAGAAAATAGGCAATTCTAATAGGATTGTGATATTGACATAAATTGAAAAAAATCGATTATTTATTTTCAAGCTATTGTTTTTATTATTTAGGTCAGAAATCGGATCTTTAATATTATTTTTTTATAAAAATAAATAAAAATCAGCTTGTTATGATTTGCTTTATGTCTTTTATTAATAAATACAAATAGATATAAATTATTTAATTATATTAAATATAATTAATTGTAATCTAAGGTGATTTAAATAGGATCCAGCTTAGTATCACAAATATGACAATTATATTAATTTCTTTACTTGCTTAAATCCTCAATAAAGCGTATCAATTTATAGTGGTTGTATGAAAAACAATCATTATCTTTCCGCTTAAACTTAGAACGTGAGGGTTGTCTAAATATGAAAAGACAGAAACGAGATCGTTTAGCTAGAGCATTATCGAAAGGTTACCAAGCCGGTATGCAAGGTCGTTCAAAAGAGCAGTGTCCCTATTTTGCCATTGATGCACGTTCACATTGGCTAGGAGGTTGGCGACAGGCCATGGAAGATCGCCCTGGGCTTGCAAAATAAATAACCCGTCGACGTGATACTGCGGACACATGTGTTATCGCAAATATTATCACCAAGATTTAATTGATAATCAAAAGAGGGTTATTTATGCATATTCCTATGAATAACTTGAACATAGGACAATTTGAATATAAATAACAATTGTGAATTGGAAATAAAAAGGTCTACCGCGGTAGGCCTTTTTATGTTGTAAAGTACGGTAGGGCGAAAACTCGCCAAGTACTCTTATCTGAGATACACCATAAAAGAAAAAGCCTAATCTCAATCGAAGAGAATAGGCTCTTATCTATACATATGTAATATTGACTTAGAATGCGGAGGTATCTTTAAATAAGCCGACTTTTAAATCTTTGGCTTCATAAATCAGTTTACCATCAACATAAACTTCACCGTCAGCAATACCCATAATAAGCTTACGATTGATAACACGTTTGAAATCAATTTTATAGGTGACTTTTTTGGCTGTTGGTAGAATTTGTCCAGTGAACTTCACTTCACCCACACCCAAAGCTCGGCCTTTACCTTCACCGCCTAACCAACCTAGGTAGAAACCTACCAGTTGCCACATTGCATCAAGCCCTAAACAACCCGGCATAACAGGATCATTGACAAAGTGGCAATCAAAAAACCATAAGTCTGGCTTGATATCGAATTCTGCTTCGATAAAGCCTTTATTATGGGAGCCGCCATCTTCAGTCATTTTAATGATGCGATCCATCATTAGCATATTACCTGAAGGCAGTGGTGGGCCATCTTGGCCAAATAATTCACCACGGCCTGAAGCAATGAGGTCTTCTTTAGAATAAGATTCGCGTTTATCAACCATTGTTTATATAGCCTTTATCAAGTGTAAGGTAACAGAATAGCTTACACTTGTACGCTGAACAACTCCGATCACTTGAAACAGAATTATCTGAATAAGCGTAGGAACCAAGGTAACTTAGGCCTATCCTGATTATTCGCTTGTGTTATTCGATCATGAATAACAGCTAACAAGTGTTCATTTGATTGTGGATTTTCACATTGTTCTTCGTAATAAGGCTGATGTGTTAGCAAAGTAATTGCTTCTGCAACATGGACAACCGGCCAAATATGGAATTTATTTTCTTTGACGGCTTGTATCACGCTCTCGTTTAAAACCAGATGTCGCACATTTGCCAGCGGTATAATAACCCCTTGTGATCCTGTTAATCCTCTTTGCTGACAGATATCAAAAAAGCCTTCAATTTTTTGATTAACACCACCAATAGGTTGTACCTGACCAAATTGATCTACGGCACCGGTTACGGCGATTTGTTGATCAATTGGGTGTTGTGACAATGTACTGATCAGCGCACATAATTCTGCTAGTGAGGCACTATCACCATCTACTTCACCGTAAGATTGTTCAAAAACGACGGAAGCACTAAAAGGTTGTGGCTGATCTAATCGTAATTCAGAATTTAAGTAGGCTTGCATAATCATCATGCCTTTTGCATGGATATTGCCACCTAATTCTGCTTTTCGTTCAATATCGACCAGTTCGCCATCACCAATATGAGCCACACAGGTAATACGAGTTGGCTCGCCAATTAGATCGGGATAACCGGGATAATCTAAGACAGAAAGACCGTTTATTTGGCCTACCATTTCACCTTCCGTGTGAATAGTGACTTGGCCTTGTAATATTTCATCACGGCTTCGTTCTAATAAGTAGCTATGTCGCCATAAACGATTTTCTTGCGCTTTTTTAAGCGCCTCAGCACCAAGATAAGCGTCATGATTAAAACGCATGGCATAACGCAATTGGCGTAATATGAATTCAAGATCGAGAGATAAGATAAGCTGATCTTCATGTTCTCTTGCGCCCTGAGTAAGTAATACTTGCCAAGCATCAGCAGATAATGAAGGGAGACGATATTTTTGGCAAAGTCCATTAACAAAACCACACCATTGGCTCAGAGCGGTTTCATCTTCTAAATACATATCGTACTCATATTCGCCATATAGTGCCGTACTGCTAATATTAGGCTCCATAAACTCAAGCTCTTCTAAGCTTAGGCGATCGCCCACTAAAATAACACGCAAGTGAAGGGGCATGGCTTCAATAGGCAAAGGAAGGGCTTGATGGTCATTCCACACTAACCATTCAAAGCGTTGCTCTTCAACCATCTTTTTCAGTCGGAACCACATTAAGGGTTGTGCTAAGAGCGTTTTAATGGATAAGACTAAAATACCACCATTGACTTTATGCAACAGTCCTGGGTTAACGAGGAGCTTATCTTTATGATAATAAAATGAACCAAAAAGTTGTTCTGGCTCTATCCATTGGCAACAAGCAATAGATTCTGATGATGAAAATGAGCCTTCTACATTTTCTTGCCAATAAATTTGATTAGATTCAGCTTGATAGGCACCTACAACAGGATAAGTTTTTATCTCTGCTTGTTGTAATGTATCAGCGAGTGTTTCGAAATAAGCAGTAGAATCTTCTGCTTTTAACAGCATAAATTGGCCTGCTTCTGCATTATTTAGCCACTGTAAGCTTTCATACAAGCGAGGTTGAACCTCACGAAGTGAAGATGCAGGCAATTGCGATGCTGTTTGAAAGAAAGTCTGGTAGGAGGCGTAATCTGGGCGTAACGCCTGCCATTCTAATTCGTTGTTTTTCAAGGTTACCGTTTTTATTATTGAGTAGTGAACATGGAAGTTAACATAAAGCGTTAATAGCTGGTATCTATCCTGCAATAAGACAGCTATTGACAGTTATATTATGTCTATACTTTTGGCCGGGAATATACGTTGCCATTACTTTTGCTATAACCTATTAAATTGAATGTATTGTTTTATTATAGCGACGCACGATTCTATCACAACGTGGTTAGAAAACTATCCCTTCTGACATTTGGCAGTGGGAGGTAACAAAAGCTACTTATCTTTTTTGGTGATAATTTAAGCAAAAATATTCGGTTTAAGGCAGTTTTTTGGCAAAATTGTTGATATGCTAGTATATAGTTACGTTGTCACGGTGATTTGTATGAAATATCAACAGTTAGAAAATCTAGAATGTGGCTGGAAGTGGGCTTATTTGGTAAAAAAACATCGCGAAGGTGAATTAATCACCCGTTATGTTGAAAAGAGCGCCGCCGATGAAGTGGTTGAGCAACTATTACGTCTTGAGTCTCAACCATTAAAAGTCCTTGAATGGATCAATTTACATATGAACCCTGAGTTATCGAATAGAATGAAGCAAACTATTCGTGCTCGAAGAAAGCGTTATTTTAATGCTGAACATCAGCATACGCGTAAAAAATCTATCGATTTAACTTTTAAAGTTTGGCAACGCCTATCAGCACTATCTCAGCGCCGAGGTTTGACATTATCAGAAACGATTGTCCAGCTTATCGAAGATGCGGAGCGAAAAGAGCAATATGCACTAAAAGTACATAACCTAAAAGATGGCCTAATTGAGTTACTAGAACGAGACAAACAGAAAAAAGAGTAGATGACAATAGCATTGTTTATTATCGAGAGATCATCAGTATAGCGTTAACTTAAGAGGTATAGAGAATATCTCTGCTAATTATTTAAAGTCATCATCAAAAGAAAAACCCTGCCGAAGCAGGGTTTTTTTAGAATTCATTACAGTAGATGTCTCTACTATTTGAATTATTGACCAGGTTGAACAACAACTTCAGTTGTACCTTGGATTTCGATTTCTACACGACGGTCTGGCGCTAAGCAATCGATCAGAGCTGCACGAGCTTTGATGTTGTCACAAGTGTTGCCAGTTACTGGGTTTTCTTTACCACGACCTTCTGCAGAGATGCTGTTTGCAGGAATACCTTTAGATACCAGGTAATCAACTACAGATTGAGCACGTTTTTCTGACAGAGGCAGGTTGTAGTTTTGAGAACCGATACGGTCAGTGTAACCGATAACTACGACACGACCTTGAGTTGGGTCGATGTTAGCTAATTCGTTGTACAGACCATTCAGTGCTTCTTGACCTTCAGCTTTCAGAGAAGATTTGTTGTAGTTGAACAGAACGTCTGAACGCAGAGTAAAGGTTTTGTTCTCAACAACTGGAGCTGGAGCAACTACTGGAGCTGGCTCAACAACTGGAGCTGGAGTTTCTTGGTTGAAACGGTAAGCAACACCAACACTCAGCATACCATTGTCTGGACGAGCGTTCAGAGTACCTTTATCACCGATGTTGTTGATCCACTGATACTCAAGACGAGTAGCAATGTTAGGAGTGATCGCGTATTCAGTACCTAATGCGAATACTGGAGAAACGCCAGTATCATTTTCAGAGAAACGTTTTTGAGTTCCTGCTGAAGTTGCATTAATAGTTGCAGTTGAATCTGCACGCCATACCATACCACCTAAACGTGTATAAACGTCTAAGTCATCCATTACTGGATAGCTTAATTTAGTGGTTAATTGGATACCTTGAGCTTTGAATGCACCGTTGTTGTATGAACCTTTATAAGCCATACGACCTAACCAGTCATAACCCAGTTCAAAACCTAAGTATTGGTTGTACTGATAACCAGCAAATGCACCAGCACCAATTTGGTCTTTGTGTGTGCTACCGTTACCGATATTCACGCCGTCCCAATTGTTACCAGTACTTTGATACTGAGACCAACCTAATTTACCACCGGTATACCAAGTATTGTCTTTTGGAGCTGCTTGCGCTGCAGTTGCGAAAGCTGCCACTGCCACTGCTAATGCGATAGCTGTCTTTTTCATTTTACGCCTCGTTATCATCCAAGTTAGGCATTTGGCTTTAAGCCTTATTATTTGCCCTTGGTTAAATTATTGTTAGGAATTCGATGCTTTCATCAAATGATGATCCCCAAAAACGGGATTTAAAGCATAACCTTAACGATATAAAGTCTACAATGAACTTAAAAAGTTACAAGTATCCCTTTAAAATTCGACTTAAAATTTTAAAAAGATCGGCCGTTATTCACAATAAGAATTATTCTATATTTTTGTTAAATTTCTTGTAACCATATGATTTAAGTTACAATTGATTATGACTTATCTTAAATGATAATGTTGCGTTATGAGTATTAGGAAAACTCTTAAATTTCACTAATGGTAGTGATTTGAATGAATTTTTATCGAGTTTAAATGTCGTTTAGAGGAATTATTGTTTTCTATTTGGATATGATTACTGTTTTGTTGTCGCATGATAAAACCTAACGCTTTACCGATGCTGGCAGCGTATTCTAATCTTTTCATCTCTTCTGACGATATTTCTGGTAACCAACCCAATACTACACTGTAGTTTCCACTTAGTAGCGCTTTCTCCATTAATTCCACAGTATTAATTGAATCAACATGATTGAGTTGAATGATTTTATTCAGGGGTAAGCCGGTTTCTTTTAACCAACTACGATTTAATTTTTGTTGTGGACTTAACCACAGTAACCAACGTGATTCATGGCTATACTGTTTTAACAGAGGTAGTAAGATGTGGTTAATCATCAAGGGATTTTGGTAAAGCAGTTCACTTACCATGCCTTGTCTATTATCGGGCATTGTTGTTGTAATTGCATCGGAGGCCATAGAGAGAGGTAATACCTCAGTAGAGATCTCTTGGAAAAGGCCATTTTGTCTTGCCAAAGATGATGTTGAGAGTTTCATATTTACCTCGTTCAATATGTACTGTATGTATATACAGTATACCTGAGTTTCACTTAAATCAAGATCAATTTTTTGAAAGTTGCTCTCAAAATTTATGTAAATTCATATTTTTGAGCGGGTAACTATTGGCAAAAAAAGGACATTTATTTATTGTCTTAACCATCAAGAATACAGTCATATATTTGAATTTTAAGATAAAAAATATTTTTTGTGGTTTGGAGATCTGATGTCAATTTTACCTGAGCAAAGGAAGGCTCATTTATTATCGCGCGTAGCGGAATATGGAAAGTTAAGTAAGAAGTCTCAATTCGGCGGTTATAGCTTAATGGTTGATGAGGTTATCTTTGCGATTACTGCTGATAATGAATTTTATTTAAAAGGGAGTGGTTTTGTTGAAACACTCTATAAAGCAAACAACATGGATGCATACGTCTATCTAAAAAAAGGTATCCCCATTACATTGCGCTATTATCGTATTACGCAAGCAATATGGCGTAATAGCGCTAAGCTCAATCAATATATCGATTTTGCATATCACTATAGTACTCAGGAGTTTTTAGGGCAGCAAAAGCAGCCTCGTCGTATCAAAGATTTACCCAATTTGGGCATAGCATTAGAGAAAAAGCTGAATCAAGTTGGGATTAACCGTATCGAGGAATTACGTACGATCGGTGCGAAGGCATGTTATTTAAAACTGATTGCGCAACCTAAGCAAGGAAATAGCGACTTATTGCTTGCGTTAGCAGGTGCTATTGTTGGCTGTCATCGCTCTGTGTTACCTAGTCAATTAAAAATGGAATTGTTAAATTGGTATAAAGAGTTATCCGTTAAATCCTATTAAACTACAGTACTCGGACTTGAGTACATTAGAATGAACAGGAATAACGGAATAAGAGCAAACTTAAGCCAATAGAGTCTGTTATTTTCTCTAAGGTTCTAATAGAAATTAGAGAAAATAACTTTTTATCCATCAAGCTGTAGCTAATTTATCTTTATCGTTTTGCCATTCTGTTTGCTCAATTAGCTCAATGCAATTGACAATTTGTGGCAATAAATCCAGTAACAAGCGTATTTGCGTTAACACTAATTGAATACGGGCGTTATCTGAACTTGGTTGTGCATTAACACGTGCGATAAGTTGATCGTGAGATTGTATAAAATCATTATCTTGTGGTTTTTTACGTCTCAACGCTGAATCAATATAACAGACAGTATCATTAAGCAGGGTGAGTACTGCTTCATCTTCAATTTTGCAACGATGAACACCTAACGCTGAAATATAGCTCAGTAAAGTATGATTTAAACACAGTAATTTAAATGCTTCTTCTTGAGAGGTTTGAAAGCTTTTAGGCTCTGATGACATATTAGAAATTAAAGATGCTAACTCACCATCACTGCTATGTGCATTACGGCGTGCAATACGATAATTAACGCTATTATCTCTTCCTTGATAATACTGAATGAGGATCGCATCAAGATAGTAGCAGTTATTGGTCATGGTTTTTTGGATGAGCAATGGCAACTGACGGAACTTCCAATCCGGCCAAATAAAACTGACTGCGAACCAGGCAATGGCACATCCAATTAACGTATCAATGATCCGCGGTAGTGCGACATCATAGCCTTCACCTAATAAATTAAAACTCAATAAAACGAGTAGGGTAATAAACAAAGTGGCATGAGCGTATTGTACGGTTCGGAAAGCAAAAAAGAGCGTACCTGTCACAACAATAAGCACTAATTGACCTTCGATGGAAGGCACAAAATAGAGAATAGGGAAACCAATTAAAATACCAATAATAGTGCCACTGACCCGTAATGTTAATCGTCTACGTGTCGCATTATAGTTAGGCTGACAAACAAACAAACTGGTTAATAAAATCCAGTACCCTCGATGCAAATCAAAAAACTGGATGATCACATAACCTATACATAAGACAAGTGACATTCGTACTGCATGTCTAAATAGAGCTGATTTTGGTGTTAAGTGACCTTTTATTCTTAGCACGATATCTCGCCACCCAGTAAGCCCTTCATCAGATAACTGAGTTTCTTCTTTTTGGTCATGAGAGATTTGATATTGCTCTGTACTAATACTTTTTAATAAAGCATCGATGCCCTGTAAGTTTTGTAATAAATTATAGAGTGGCGCAATAATTTGTGGATCAGAAGTACTGTTTTTTACATTATTAAGTGCATTTTCTAAATGAGTGATTGCACGTTCAAAATGAGGATTATGTTGGTACTTTTTATGCCAAAGAATAGATTGAGCGACTTGTTCGCAGGCTCTTGCTTGCATTGACAGTAAGCGCTGAAAGCGGAAAAGGACATCACTGTGGCGTAATCTATCACTCAGTAATTGATATTGAATATGAGAAGAGCTGGCCCGTTCATGAATATCTTGAGCCACAAAGTAATAATGCAATGTGAAACGACTGCTACGCTGGCCCCTATCACCTTTTAAACGGCTTAGTAATGTTAGTTTAGTTTGGCTCATTGCCTCAATTAACTGATTATTAGCCAATGCCAAGTTATACAGTAATTGCTGTTGATCACCTTCAATATCGGGATCAAATAATGCGGCCTTGGCTTCTAGATAAGCGGAAAGCTGCTGATAATAACGCGTAAGGCTATCTTGAACGGGACGAATAGGGAAAAGTAGGTGACCAATTAAGGTAAGCAAATTATACCAAATCGCGCCTAAAAGGAGCCAAATAGGTTGTTCATGCCATTCTGGGAAAATCGGCATACCTAACATGGTATAAATAGCGATTAATAGCGCACCAAAGGCGATGGTAGCATAACGCTGACCCAAGGCGCCTAATAAAATAAACCCCCAAGTGGAGATAGCAAGACCACAAAAGAATAAAATAGGGTAAGGGTAGAGTAATCCGATAGATGTTGATGCTAATAAGAAACAACATAAGGTGATCACAAGGTTTCTTAAGCGGCCCACAAGCCTATCATCTAAGTCAGTTAATGCGGCTGCGACAACACCTAATGTAAGAGGTATAGTATATTTTGGTTCTTGTCCTAAAGCCCATGGAAATAAAGTCGTTCCCGTAAGTGCGATTATTATGCGAATATAATATAAAAAGTGGCTATTATAGATAAATCGGCGGGCGCCATTAAACAAATTGAACACAAAAAGCCCTTAAATAAACAAGATGGAGATAATTACCTCTTAGAATATAGGGTTTATTACAGATAAAAAAGAGTTTAACGACAGACTATTTGTTATTTATTGTAGGAATTACAGAATGGAACTGAAGTCAACCCCAATGGGACAACGTTTAGCTCAGCATCCTTATAACAGGGTAAAATTGTTAAATGCGGGTATTGAGGTCAGTGGTGAAAAGCATCAATATTTAATTCCTTTTAATGAATTGATCGACATTTTTTGTAAAAAAGGCATTGTGTGGGGAGAGTTAGAGTTTTTACTGCCCGACAATAAAGTGGTTCGTTTGCATGGAACGGACTGGGAAGAAACGCAACAATTTTACCGCTATCTTTATCAAACTTGGCAAATATGGAGCCAAGAGATGAGTGAGATAACGGCGCAAGTACTTGAAAAGCAACTCTCTTCTATCCAAGATATAATTCAAAGCGATAAATGGATAAAACAAAACCAGTTAGCCGGTATTCAACAGGCTATCCAAGAAAGTTTTTCTGCTATTCCTCTTCCTCTGGAACGACTTGCTCAATTTGATAACTGTAAGGTGCATTATCAACGCTGTTTACAGTGGTTACAGAAAGGTAAGGCATTAATTGTGCAAGAAAATGAGCAATGGATCACCCGTATGTTGACAGAGCATGCGGAGTTTTTTACTACCATTGAAACATCGCCTTTAAATGAATCGCAATGTAAAGCCGTTATCAACGGTGAAGATAATATATTGGTATTAGCGGGTGCTGGTAGTGGTAAAACGTCGGTACTAGTGGCAAGAGCGGGGTGGTTGTTACGTCGTAAACTAGCAACCTCTGAACAAATTCTACTATTGGCTTTTGGACGTAAAGCCGCTGAAGAGATGAACCAACGTTTATCTGAGCGCTTAAACGCTGATATTACGGCGAAAACCTTTCATGCATTGGCATTATTTATTATCCAACAGTCAACTAAAAAACAACCCAAGATCAGCGAATTAGAAATCAATAGTGAAAAGAGAAGAACACTATTGTTAACGCAGTGGCGTGAGCAGTGTCAGCAGAAAAAAGCACAAGCGAAAGGCTGGCGTGAGTGGTTATCTGAAGAGCTAGCATGGGAAATCCCTGATGGGGAATTTTGGCATGATAAAAAATTAGAAAATCAAGTTGCCGTAAGGTTAGAGCGGTGGATCAGTTTATTAAGAATGCAAGGTGGTAGCCAAAAAACAATGATTGATTCTGTGCCTGCAGAATATACGGATGCATTTAAAAAGTGTTTAAAACTATTAGCACCACTGTTAAAGGCATGGAAAACCGCATTAAAAGAAGAGAATGCCATTGATTTTTCAGGGCTATTACATCAAGCCATTAATCTGATAGAAAAAGGGCGTTTCGTCAGTCCTTGGAAACATATTCTGGTGGATGAATTCCAAGATATTTCACCACTAAGAGCAGCACTATTAAATGCGTTAAAACAACAAAATACACAAACTTCATTATTTGCAGTTGGTGATGACTGGCAAGCTATTTATCGCTTTAGTGGGGCTGAATTATTACTAACAACAGCGTTTCATCAATCTTTTGGTGATGGTGCTGAGTGTGTATTAGATACCACTTATCGTTTTAATTCGACTATAGGTGACGTTGCCAATACATTTATTCAACAAAATCCTAATCAATTAGCTAAGCCTTTAAATAGCTTAACAAAAGGTAATAAAAAAGCCGTTGTATTATTGCCGGATGATCAATTAGAAAGTTTATTAAATAAAATGAGTGGTTATGTCAGTGACGATGAAACGATCCTTTTATTAGCGCGTTATCATTACTTACAACCTGATTTATTGAAAAAGGCGAAAACGCGCTGGCCCAAATTAAAATTACAGTTTATGACTTTTCATGCTTCAAAAGGTCAACAAGCTGATTATGTGATTATATTAGGTTTACAATCGGGTAAAGACGGATTTCCAGCTCCGGCAAGAGAGTCGATTATAGAAACCGCTTTATTACCCCCTGTTGAAGACTATCCTGATGCTGAAGAGCGCCGATTAATGTATGTGGCATTAACAAGAGCAAAAAAACAAGTATGGTTATTATTTAATAAACAACAACCATCTTGTTTTGTGTCAGAATTAAAATCTCAAGGTGTCCCTACGCAAAAAAAACCATAAGGCATTATTTTAAACGTTCTTTTAAATAACCTTCATAGTCGGGAATTTTAATTTTTGACTCTTGTGAAAAAAGAGGGGACGAAATAAGAAAATTAGCCGTCGCACGATTGGTTGCTACGGGAATATTCCAGACTGTTGCTAGGCGTAACAGCGCTTTCACATCTGGATCATGAGGAACGGCATTGAGTGGATCCCAAAAGAAAATAAGAATATCAATTTTCTTTTCTGCGATCATAGCACCAATTTGTTGATCACCTCCCATGGGGCCACTTAACATCTGAGTGACCTCTAATCCTGTATGGTGATTAACCAGATTTCCTGTTGTTCCTGTGGCAAATAACTTATGGTGAGAAAGCTGTTCACTGTTGTTTTTAACCCATTCAAGCAATGAGCTTTTACAGTGATCATGTGCAACTAACGCAATATTTTTTTCTGTGGCGAGTGTGCGGTCAATTTGTTCCATTTGCTACCTTTAAAAATAAATACAGTTATTATTCCAGTTGTCAACATACCTTTTTTTATCTTACAAGCTATGAGCGGAACAAGATACTATGATGTATCATAAGATTTTCAATCTTCCTGCTGATAACGGAGCATATAAATGGTTGATTCAGAGATTTATGACATTCTAAGAAGTGTCAAAACAATTGCACTGGTTGGTGCAAGTCATAAAGAAGATCGCCCTAGTTATAAAGTCATGAAATTCTTATTAGAGCAAGGCTATGAGGTGATCCCCGTTAATCCGGGTATGGCAGGGGAAACAATATTAGGCCAGCAATGTTATGGTCATTTGCAAGATATTCCTGTGGCGATTGATATGGTAGATGTATTTCGTCAATCAGCAGCAGCGCTCGAGATTGCCAAAGAAGCGATTAAAATTAATGCTAAAGTTTTATGGTTACAGATAGGTGTGATCAATGAAGAAGCAAAAGCATTAGCTGAACAATCGGGGTTGCGTGTGGTTATGGATCGCTGTCCTAAAAAAGAGATAGAAGCCCACGGATTGCCTTGGTAATAGGCAGAGTAAAATCGCCGAAATGTATTCGGCGATTATCATTAAGGTTAAGAATGGAAGAAAATTAGTTTCTTAATCGCGGGGCCTGTAATTGGTTGCGGATTGATTGTGACAACTCATCCATTGAGTCATTATCTAAATGCTCATCTGAGAGTTCATAAGTTATTTGAGCTTCAGCTAAATAGGTATGAACCGGTTGTCCTTCATCATCTTCCATGACAACATGATACCAAGGCGCTGATCGCAAGGTCATATTAGATGCAATATCATCCTCGTTAGGTTGATCAAGGGAATATTCAGCATCCACATCAACAACTACACCTAAATAACCGAGTAGTTTATGTCTAACCTGCTGGCCTATTCCAAATTTGCTGGCGATCATCATTTATCACCTCCGTAAAACCTTGCTTTATTAATTTCTGTATATGAGGGCATAAAGTGAAATTTCAAGGTGTAACAAAATTAAACACGTCGTTATCCAGTGTAAATGCAAACCTCACAAAATCAGATTATCTATTGTATAAAGAAAAGACAACAATCTTATCGGAATTTTTGCGTCACATGTAAGTTTGGAGGGTAGGTAAATGAAGGTTGGTAGAGAATATATTATTCAAGGTCGTGTACAAGGTGTCGGTTTCCGCTTTCATACTTATCAATGGATGAAAAAGCAGCCTATTACGGGTTATGTGTGGAATCGTGATGATGGCAGTGTGGGGATCAGAGCTTTTGCTGAAGAGCAGGTACTGAGAAAAATAGAAGATTGGTTGGCTGCTGGAGGACCAATAGGGAGTAAGATTGTATTCTGGTCGGCAACACCATGCCAATATGAAGAAATGGCAGACTTTTCAATCCGCCATTATGCATCTTAGTATTAAATACATTTGACAGGTTTAGGTAAGCCCGCGAGCTT
The DNA here is from genome assembly GCF_054767435.1 of Proteus sp. MB838. Classification (NCBI taxonomy): domain Bacteria; kingdom Pseudomonadati; phylum Pseudomonadota; class Gammaproteobacteria; order Enterobacterales; family Morganellaceae; genus Proteus; species Proteus sp. MB838. Next base: position 9,559 of record NZ_BAABMO010000026.1, on the reverse strand, counting down.
CGTTGCCTGTTTAGCAGGACCTTTAGGGAATAAGCGATATAGATAACGGCTATTGCCTTTTTCATCGCCATATTTTTGTGCTAATGCTTTCACTAACATTCGGATCGCCGGTGAGGTATTAAATTCTAAATAAAACTGGCGCACAAAACGGATAATTTCCCAATGTTGCTCTGTGAGTTCAATTTCTTCAAGTTCAGCTAATATTGGCACCATCTCTTCGGTCCATTCATTGCTGTTTTTTAAATAACCGTGACTATCTGTCTCGATTTGTTGTCCGTTAAATACAAACATGTGTTTCTAACCAATCAAAAATAATCGTTTAATTTAGCAAAAATAACCGCAATACCCAAGTCTAATGCGTAAATCGTTGATAAATTAAGCTGTTAAATCAAAGGACGTTTAAAATTACGCCAAACAAGACAATAAGGGCTTTACAATATAAGCGTGGATGTTTATATTGCTCCCCATTGCGGAGGGGTGGCCGAGCGGCTGAAGGCAGCGGTCTTGAAAACCGCCGATGGGAAACCATCCGAGAGTTCGAATCTCTCCTCCTCCGCCATTTCAATGTCTTCTAGCGTCTCCTGAAGTCTCCTTAACTTCCTTTGATCCACTAAAAACAAATTTCCTAGTCAACAGTTTTATTCATAATTATTCAAATTTCTGTTTGTATAAAGAGTATTGAGCATTATTGTAACCTCTAAATATTTCGAATAGATTATGGTTGAATATATTTACGACTGGGGACACTCAATATGATGATTTATTGTTATGATGACAAAATAAGTGAAATTAAAATAGAACAACTCACCAAATTGTTATATAGATGTGTCCTTGGTGGGGCAAGTGTTGGGTATACTGACGCAGAAACTCAAATAGATGATATGAGAAATTATTGGCTTAGTGTTAATCACTCATTATCAACAAATACGTTTAAATTAATTACTGCAGTGATTGACGGACAAATAGTCGGTGTTGTTGGTCTTGAATTATGCACTAAACCAAATGGCAAACATCGTGGGGAGATTTGCAAACTATTAGTATCCCCTGATCATAGGCATAAAGGAATAGCACAGCAATTGATGCAAAAGGCTGAACAAATAGCATGGGAGAGAGGGATAACACTTTTAACTTTAGATACCATTACAAAAGGTATGACGGTGAGTCTATATCGCTTTCTTGGTTGGCAAGTTAGTGGTGAAATTCCTGAGTTTGCTCAAGCAGTTGATGGTAAGTTTGAGGCTACAACCATTATGTTTAAACTTAAGCCTGAGAGTAATAGTTAAATAAAAATAAGTTAATGTCATTTTGCTATATATGATATTTTTCTAAATACACCAAAATAAGCCCCAGTCCTAGAGCTTATTTTTAAATTAACGATTAAAAAATTTAATTATTAATAATCGTTAATGTACTAAATGATGAATAAGATATTGTATTCATCATTTAGTAGCTTATTAACTCTATTTCCTTTATAGAATGAGATAGTGACTGCTTTAATTGTTGATTAATTTTTAATTTACCAACCACAAACATTGGCTTCTTCATCCATATCATAACCACGGACGATATTGATTAAATCTTTAACCATTAGACTCGCCATATCAGGATCAAGTAAATCTTTTATCTCGCATTCTTTATCCACTGAAACACCATTATTTTTATTGGTGAGCGTTAAAGTCAGCGCTTGGGCTGAGAGATCTATTTTGCCCTTTAATTCGTTAGTTAATAACAAAATTTCTTTAGCGGCAACATCAGGAATATAAAGTATCTTAGGATTAAGGAAGATTTTCTCTGCTTTATCATCACTGTTATCACAAATAAGTGTCAATAAATAACCTTTATTATCATTTTCCATAGTCATTTTTAACCTTCAGCAAGTATTTTGGGGTCAACATAAAAGTCGATATTAAACACGGTGTCTTCAGTTTGTGCTTCAATTCTGTGCCAAGTTTCTGGTGGAAATACACCAAACTCACCCTCCTTAATCACTAAGGTTTCGGTAGGCTTTGGGCTATATTGATCGGCATAGGCATAATAAATAATAGTGCCTTGCATCACGGATAATCTAGGGTATACCCCTTGCTGGGTGCCTTTGTCTAAATGTCTCTCCCAGATTGATTTAGGGGCTGTCTCCCTTGTCCAAAAAGGCGTTGTTCGTATATGAATATAGTTTGTGGGAATAATGATACGTTTCATTGCTTCTCCCTTATTATTGCCAGTTATTTTGTTGCTTTTTCTCTTAGTGAAAATAAAAAACAGAGATAAATCACCTGATAAATTATTTCTTCTTTGACCAAAATTTACCGCCAATAAAGAAGTATTTCAAATGCAATTTAATGATATTTAGATGATTAGTTATTCGATTTAGCTCTAACTATTTGTTTTTATTTATTTAAAAATATTTTAATAAATAAAAAATTTTTTAAGTTTAGCCTTCTAATAAGCTTAAATAGGGATTTATGAAACTTATTTTGGTTAACAAAAAAGCGTTCTCTGTCCTATAATCTATAGATGTAGGGTATTTAATGTTTAACATAATCGAGATATCACTATGGAATTAAAGGATTATTACGCCATTATGGGGGTAAAACCCACTGATGACATGAAAACAATTAAAACTGCTTATCGCCGTTTAGCGAAAAAATATCACCCAGATGTAAGTAAAGAGCCAGATGCTGAGGAGCGTTTTAAAGAAATAGCGCAAGCTTGGGAAATTCTTGGTGATGAACAGCGCAGAGCTGAATATGACGAACTTTGGGCTCACCGCAATGATCCGAAATTTAAACAATTTACACAGCACAACAATTCACATTCAAACCAACAAAGTTTTAGTCAGGAAGATTTTGACGATCTTTATGCTTCTTTCTTTGGTCAAGGTTCACCTTTTGAAGGGCGCCATTCACGTCAAGCACCTAGACAACGTGGACAAGATCTAGAAATTGAATTACCGGTTTTTCTTGAAGAAGCACAAGAAGAGCATAAGCGTACCATTAGCTATCATTTACCGGTTTATAATGTCTTTGGCATGATAGAGAAAGAAATTCCTAAGACCTTGAATGTCAAAATTCCTGCCGGTGTTGTTGATGGACAACGTATTCGTTTAAAAGGCCAAGGTACTGCTGGGGAGAATGGCGGAGAAAATGGTGATTTATGGCTAACTATCCGTATTGCACCTCATCCATTATTTGATGTAAAAGGGCATGATCTTGAAATTGTGGTTCCTATTGCACCTTGGGAAGCCGCATTAGGTACTAAAATTGCTATTCCTACACTTAAAGATAAAATTTTACTTACTATTCCTCCCGCTAGTCAGGCAGGTCAACGCCTGAGAATTAAAGGAAAAGGCTTAGTAAGCAAGCAAAAAAGTGGTGATCTCTATGCCATTTTGAAAGTCGTCATGCCACCTAAAGTGGATGAAAAAACACATTCATTATGGCAACAACTCGCCGAAGCCCAAGCCGATTATAATCCACGTAAAAACTGGGAGAATAAATAATGGCACAATTAACAACAATATTTACTATGACTGAGCTTTGTCATCATACTGGTGTTTCCAAAGAGGAACTTCAAGAAATTGTTGAATTAGGGGTTATTGAGCCTGTAGAAATTACCACACAGGAGTGGTTTTTCAATGATGATGCAGTTGTTGTTGTACATCGGGCGTTAAAACTTCATCGAGAGTTAGCATTGGATTGGCATGGTATTGCAATCGCCTTGACATTGTTGGATGAAAATGAACGATTAAAGCAAGATAATAAACAACTTCGACAACAGCTTATGCGCTTTATTAATAATGAATAAAGTGTCAGATAATATATCGCTAATTGCTTGAGAAAAACTAACTATAAAAATATAGAAATAATTTTTTAAAGCAATTAGCGTATATATTATATAATAAGAGTGATTCGTTATTAGGTTATTATTCACTCGTTTCTAAGGTCAATAATGAAAGCCACCTCAGAAGAAGTCCAAGTTTTTATTGCAGTGGTTGAAAGTGGTAGTTTTACACGTGCTGCAGAAAAATTAGCATTAGCCAATTCTGCTGTTAGTCGTACAGTAAAAAAACTTGAGTCAAAGCTAGGCGTTAATTTATTAAATCGGACTACGCGACAATTGAGTTTAACGGAAGAGGGGGAGCATTACTTTCATCGTATGCAAGTTATCTTACAAGATATGAAATTAGCTGAAGATGAATTAATTAATACACAAAAAACACCACAGGGTCTATTACGTATTGATGCCGCAACGCCGGTTGTTTTGCATCTACTGGTGCCTTTTATTAAACAATTTCAGCAAAAATATCCTCAAATAACCCTCTCTTTAGTTTCATCTGAAACATTTATCAATCTTATTGAACGTAAAGTAGATATCGCGATTAGAGTCGGTAATTTAACGGATTCCAGTTTACGGGCAAAACCACTATTGAATAGTTATCGGAAAATCGTTGCGACCCCGGACTATCTCGCCCGTTATGGACAGCCTAAAATCGCAGAAGATCTGCTTGACCATACTTGTCTAACTTTTACTGAACCAGTATCACTAAACACATGGCCTATTGAGCGAGAGAATGGACAATTATTAGAAGCTCCTATGGGAATATCGTCGAATAGTGGAGAAACGATAAGACAATTGTGTCTCGAAGGTAATGGTATTGCTTGCCTTTCCGATTTTATGGTGGTTAATGATATCGAAAATGGTCGATTTATCGAATTATTCCCCGATAAGCTGCAACCTATAGCTATGCCTTTTAATGCCGTTTATTATAGTGAAAAAGTGGTTAGCCAACGCATCCGTGTATTTATTGATTCTCTGAGTGAGTATATTGCTAAAAAAGTAGGTTAAGATATATAGGTGATAAAAATAATATCACCTATATTACGATTTAAATTGGTTAATCATTAATCCCAATGAGGCGCTAAACCTTCTGGGCTAACTAAACGATCATGACAATCTAACTTTGCAATCGCTTGTTTATCTTCACTATCCAATTTGATATTTACGCTGAGTAAATTACTGGCTAAATTTTCACGTTTTGTTGAAGATGGAATAACAGAATAACCTTCATTCATAGCCCAAGCTAAAATGATTTGTGCTGGTGTTGCATTGTGTTTTTTAGCAATGGTTTGTATTGTTTCATCTTTTAATGCTTTGCCGTAAGCTAGAGTCATATAAGATGTAATATGAATGCCATGCTGTTTAGCCCAATTTACCACTTTATGATTTTGTAAATAAGGTGATAATTCGATTTGGTTTGTTGCGATATTTTCAACACCAACGGCAGCAATAGCTTGTTCCATTAATGGAATGGTAAAATTTGAAATACCAATTTCTCGCGTTAATCCCATCTGTTTCGCAGCTAATAACTCTTGCATAAATTCTTTAACAGAAACTGCATCATTTGGTGATGGCCAATGTACTAGAGTTAAGTCAACATAATCTGTTTGTAAATCACTTAAGCTTTGTTTCAAACTAGGAATTAATTTATCTTTACTTAAATTTTCTACCCAAATTTTTGTTGTGATGTAAAGCGCATCGCGAGATATACCACTTTCTGAAATAGCTTGTCCTATAGCAGCTTCATTTTCATAAATTTGTGCTGTATCAATAGCACGATAACCTAGTTCTAGTGCAGTTTTTACAGAATTTATAACCGCATCGTCTTTTAAACGAAAAGTACCAAGACCTAAAACGGGAACACTCATACATCTCTCCTGAAAATGGTAATAATAGTAGGGGAATTAAGTTGATATTTGTGACACCTTATTGGGTGTCTCATCGTCATGGTGGACAGTATAGTCTTTTTTATTGTTCTAAAAACAAGCTATAAAGCAAAAGACTTTTGTGATAAAAGCAATAATCAAAAATATCAGTTTATAGGGGATAAAAAGTTCTTGGTATAAACATAATTAAAAATAAAATAATAAATTTATAATTATATTTTAGGTAAATAAATACGTTTTTTTATTAACGATATATCATATGATTATATTTTAATACACAATTCAACCAACATAGTTTGCGATATTTTTTAATATTTGACTACATCATATAATATTATTTGATTTTATATGCACTATAAAAAATGGTTGTTAGACTGATGCGATTTTTATTTTTTAAATAGTTAATCATTGAGATGTTAATCACGGTAATTGATTGTTTCTCATTGCTAATATTCTGCAGACCAAAAAATATCAAGTTTTTTACTCTAAAATAGAGATAATTAATTGAGATATAAATTATAAATAACAAGCAAATGAGGCATTATATGTTTTTATTTAAAAAAGCTGTTATCGCTTTGTCAATTAATATCGCATTAGTTTCTTCGGCTCTGGCCTGCACAACGTTATTAGCAGGGAGTGAAGCAACTAATGATGGCTCTTTGATTGTAGCTCGTAGCGCAGATAGTGATGCTTTAAAAGCACAACATTTTGTTATTCATCCAGCCAAAAATAATCAGACTGGTATTTATAGCACTCAAGCCCATCATGGCGCTAATAACTTTACTTATCCACTACCTAAACACTCATTACGTTATACCACTGTACCTAATTGGAAAACTCAATTGCATGGTGCAACGGGTTTTAATGAGCTAGGCGTTGGGGTGAGTGGTACAGAATCCATTTTTGCCTCACCTAAAGCATTGGCGTTCGATCCTTATGTTGAAGATACGGGGATCACTGAAGATGATATTCCAGATATTTTACTCTCAAGGGCAAAAACTGCCCGTGAAGCAATTGAATTACTGGGAAACATCATCGAAACACAAGGTGCGGGAGAAGGGTTTGGGGTTGCCGTCGTTGATAAAAATGAGGTGTGGTACCTAGAAACAGGTACAGGTCATCAATGGATGGCGCAAAAACTACCAAAAGATAAATATTTTGCGACGGGTAATCAAGGGCGTTTACAGACTTACCATACAGATAGTAATGATAATTTAGGTTCTAAAAACTTAGTTGAGTTTGCAATAGAAAAAGGACTTTATGATCCTGCCACTGATGGCGAATTTAATTTTTCTAAAGCCTATACGCGTGATGATGAACGTGATCTCACTTATAATTACCCGAGGGTTTGGGTTATCCAGCAACAATTTAACCCTTCTCTGAAACAGAATGTGGCAGATGGTCGTCAATTTGCACCTATGCTGACACCGGAGAAAAAAGTATCAGTAGAAGACGCCAAAGCGATGTTACGCAACCATTTTGACGGTACAGAACATGATCCTTATACCAATGGATTGAATGGCAATGAACCATGGCGACCAATAAGTGTGTTTCGTACTTATGAATCTCATGTGATGCAAGTAAGACCTGAATTACCGCAAGAGATTGGTGAAGTGACTTATGTTGGTTTGGGAATGGCTGATCTAACCGCTTTTGTTCCTTATTACAGTGGATTAAAAGCATATCCGCAACACTATGCTATTGGAACAGATAAAGCAGATAATGACTCTATCTATTGGAAATATCGTAAGTTACAAACATTAGTAATGACAGATTATCCTCAATTTGCTCCTATTGTTAAAAAAGCATACCAAGAATGGGAAGCTAAAACAGCATTAGAACAAAAAGAAATGGAGGCTAATTATTTGTCAATGAGTAAAAAGAATAAAGCAGCAGCGGATAACATGCTGAATGAATTTAACTTACGTGTAATGGCTGATGCAGAGCAACTAACTGAAAACTTAACTAATCAACTCTTTACTCTTAAAACTAAAAATATACAAGATGAGATCTTTTTTGCTAATCAATCTAAAAAAGATTAATTACTTTAACGTATTATAAATATTAAAAAGATCTCAAGATGCGTAATCAGATTGAGATCTTTTTATTTTTATTAGCGACTAAAGAACAGGAATATAGTAACTAATTTCTTGTAGATGCTGCTCACTATGGCCGATTAACTTATCATAGCTAACCGATTGTTTTAAGGTATAGCGCTCAATATCTGGACCAGATCGACGTAGCAAATTCATCTTTGGTAATACTTTGGTATAGACAGTATAAATGATATCATCATACCCGGTGAGGGAATCTAAAATATTATCCATCTCAAAAGTAATAACTAAATATTTCCCATTGGGTAATTCTACTTTAGACATAGTGGAAATATTAGCAGAGCTTGTTAATTGTTCTTTACTTACTGCTGTTGTATAAATATAAGTCGTATCATCTAGCGAGCCTGCAGAAGCACGATGTGTGGCATACATTTCTGTAGGGATGGTATGTATTTCTTTTAAAAACTTCTTCCAGAATTCTTTTCTAAATTTTTTCTTATCATAATTCCATGCTGAAATATTTTTATTGTATTGATGAGCCATACCTATCAACTCTTTAGAAGGCAAGGTCATTACTTCATATTTTGCTTTAAGTTCAACAGTTTCTAATGCTGGAAAGATAAGTTCACTAATATCCCAACCTTGCTTTTTCCTATATTCAGAAGGGGTGATATTAAATTGTTTTTTAAACGCACGACAAAACGTTTGTTGCGAATCAAAATGGTATTTTAAAGAAATATCTAAAAGGCTACTACGAGTGATCCTCAACGCATAAGCGCCACAAGATAAACGGCGTGCTAGGACATATTTGCCTAAAGATATTCCTGTATATGCTTTAAATAAGCGCTGGAAGTGCCACTTGGTATAGCCTGATTTTTCAGCAATAATATCTAATGATAAACGTGAATCTAAGTTTTGCTCGATCCAAACAATGATATCTTTAACTACATTTTCTTGAAGCATTGATCTTCCCACTATTTCACTTTATCGATATTATTAGATTAATCTATTGAAAATTAATCAAATTATTATTTGACAATAATATCATATTAGGCAGATTCTGTTACTCTAATTAAGGTAAAAGTTAATAACAATAATGTAAAGTTATGTATTTGAGTTGGTTTCTCCTTAAAAATTAAGCTAGTAAAACTAATCTAGACTATTATACAGTGTGAAATAATTGCTTAGAAAATCGCTTATTTCTTTATATTCCCCCTATAATTAAATACGGAGATATCTTATTTTTTATTTTATAAAAGCTATCTAACCTAATTGGACTAACCATAGTTACTTTAATTATTTTAGGAGATGTAAATGCGTAAATTACTTTCTATCTCTGCAATTGCTTTATTAACTTCAATTATTGCAACACCTGCATTAGCTGCTAAAACAGAAACTTACGACTGTGAAGGGCAAAAAATCAGAGTTTCTTTCCCTAATGATGATTTGGCCGTAATGGATTATAATGATGAATTAATCGTGTTAAAATCTGCAGTCGCTGCAAGTGGTGCGCGTTATGTTGGAGAAAGTTTCCAACTGTGGGGTAAAGGTAGTGAAGAGTTTAATTTAGCGACGATGTCAGAAGATGAAATAGTCAATGATCGTATTGCTGAAGATACAGGGCGTACTTGTAAAATAGTAAAATAATTTAATGATTATTTATTGAGATAAAGGCGAGCTAGACTCGCCTTTATTTTTAAGTAGTTATATATTTTTTATCGGCAGTTTGTTAGGATATCTAAATATTGATTATTTTATCTCAGATAAAATATAACTGTATAAATC
>NZ_BAABMO010000025.1:0-56124 GCF_054767435.1 Proteus sp. MB838 | reverse complement strand
GCGCGCACCTGGTGCAATTTCAATAATATCGCCGGGGCGCAATTGAGCTACAGGGACTGTCTGTTTTTTACCCTCTTTGATTACCACCGCTTCTTCTGGTACAAGAGCCATTAATGCGCTGACTCCGCGGCGTGCACGACCCGCAGCGTAAGACTCAAGCATTTCGCCAATCATAAACAGCAAAATTACCATTGCCGCTTCTTCGGTGGCATTAATAAACAGTGTCCCAATAGCCGCAACACTCATCAAGGTTTCAATCGCGAATGGGGTACCACTACGAATGAGTCGTAGCGATTTTTTTACAATAGGGAATAACCCGATTAATGTCGTTGCAATAAAGGCAGCGCGACCTGCTTGTGGATCAATAAACTCGGCACCCCAACTTATCGCCATTAAAATCGCTAAGATAATGACGAATGAGCTCTCTTTTAAGAGGCTTTGTTTTGCAGGAGGCTGAGATCCCGCTGATGAGATATCAAATAGTTCAAAACCGGCACTTTTAACGGCACTAATCACATCAGTACGTAAATCGGTATCGGCATCGACAACCAGTTTTTCAGTGGCAAACAAGATCTTCGCTTGTTTAACGCCGACCACTTTCAGTACTGCTGTCTCTATCTTTTGCGCGCAGCTTGGGCAATCCATTCCTTGCACTTTCCAACTAAAACGTTGCTGTGCAATTTTTTCAGGCTCTACATTAGAGACAGGGGCGTTGCTGTCACAACAGCCATGGGCATGATCATGACCATCATGAGCGTGATGATTATGCTCATGTTGATGGCCATGATGATGTTCTTCTTCACATTCAGGATCACTCTTATCGATTTTGCTATGAGTGTGTCCACTTTCAGTATGTGAGTGCATACTACTATTATCTGCCTGATTAGAGCAGCATTGAGAGCTTGAACAGCAAGCATCGGTATGTTTATGGTTATCGTGTTGATGAGCGTGTTTAGACATACGCCTCTCCTCGTTCAACAAAGTACAGTTTTATCAATTACCGATACTTTACAGCTTGGAGTAGAGTCCAGAGTCAAGATAAACAGAGCGTATTGATTGTCAAAAAGTGCGGATTTGTTAAATCAATTAATCCCTTGTTTCTATTGATAAAGAAACAAGGGATCAGGGTTTTACAGAAAAAGGGCTCTAACAATAAAGAAGTGACCAATAAAGTAACAGGCACTTACCAGTCCTTTAGAGGCTGAAAAAGAGAAGCGGAAACGGTTGATAAGCCAAATAGAGTAAGCAATTACTAACAAGAGTGAGCCTATCATGATAGAAAAGTTGTAGTCGTTGCTCAGGTAGAAGAATTTCTCTCCTGCAACCCAAAACATCGCAAAAGCCGCTAATAAAGTCAGTAATACAGGAATGGCAAATTTATCCAGTTTAGTCCAGATGATGGCTAACACGATAATTGCGGCAACGATAACAAAACCAAGCAAAGGAAGATAAAAAGAGATTTGTAATGGTAAGGTAAAACTAATTAGGTAGAGAATATAACTTAGGAATAACAAGGCTAAAGAAGGTAGTAAATACTTACCTTCAAACATTTTTAATACATCAGAAAGTAATGTTGCTAATAAAGCGCCGACAATAAGATAACTATTAATGCTATGCTCAGGGACTTGCCATGCCCAAAGGAGTAATAGTAGTAGCGTAATAGGACGGAATAGCCATCGTTGCCAATTAGGGCCACGATACGCGGCATCGATATAAAGCCACCCAGAAAATAAGACAGCGAGAAAAGGCCAACTCATAATATCTTCCTTATTCTTATATAGAGAACTCTTTTATTATTCATAACAGAAAGCATAATTTAAGAATAGCGATTAATGAAGAAACTGGCGTATTAATTAAAATTAACTACAGATAAGCACAATGTGAATTTATAACGATAATAGGAATGAGTGTAATGAATAAAGCGGGAATGTTAGGTATCGCGGTGCTGATTATCATTATCGCTAGCGCAACATATCGTTTTTTTGAGCAAAGAAAACAGCGTATCAGTGATGATAATTCACCCGTTAAATTATATATGGTAGAAGTTGTTGATAAGCAACAAATACCGAAAAACGATCGACGTTCAAGAGAAAATGATGTTAATGGGCCAGAAACAACCTATTACTATCAAGTGACTTTTCGTTTAACAACGGACTCTCAGCAAGATATTATCTTACGTGTGGATAAAACCACTTTCTCAAATGTAGCGCTGGAGATGAAAGGGCGATTATTTATGCAAGGTAGTCGTTTCGTGCAGTTTGAAACCGATGCACCAGATAATGAGAGTGGTAAAACATCAACTAAATAAGCATCAGAGCATCAGAAACTGGGGAGTTAGCGTGTTATCCCCAGTGACTTGAATAGACGATGATTATTGGTTTTTATTTTTTTGTTTTTCTAGATACTCTTTGCGCAACTCTTTTTGTATTCTCAATAGCTCAAAAATACCAAAAAAGAAGATCTTAAATTGGAGTAAGCCAGAAGGTTTTTTATCTTCGGGTTGGCCTGCTTTATACATGGCAATTTGTAAGCCGTGCATAATCACCATAAAGATTAATGCGATATTCATAAAGTACTTTAAAGGTTTAGGGAATGGGGAAATAAGATTTAAACAAAGAAATCCCCACACACCGATCATTAAAAATCGACCTAAAAAGATTAACATAGCAGCTCCATAACAAATTAAGCAGATAAATTGCGAATATAAAGACGATAGGCGACTTGGCCTGCGATTTTTTCTCTATGTAATCGCCAATTTTCTGGTAAAGAATAAACCTGTGCGTTTACTTCTTCTTCAATATAAATATAACAACCTTCGGCTAACCATTGGTTATTTTCTAATAATTGCAGGGTGTTTGCCAACATACCTTGATGAAAAGGAGGATCTAAAAACACCACATCATATGCAGTACCTTGTTTAGCTAGATAATTTAACGCACTATCTTGAATAACATGCCCATTATCAGCGCCAAGCAGCGCTAAATTAGCAGTAATTTGTTGCGCGACTTTACGGTCGAACTCAATGAATGTCGTTTCTTTTGCATAGCGAGAGAGTGCTTCAATACCTAGCCCACCACTGCCGGCAAAGCAATCTAAGCAACGAGCGTCCTGAATAACGGGCATAAGCCAATTAAACAGTGTTTCTTTGACTCTATCGGTGGTGGGACGTAATCCTTGGCTATCAAGCACAGGAAGTTTCCGACCACGCCATTTACCTCCGATTATTCTGATTTGTCCCATCGGCGTTTTTTGTGGTTTCTTAGCCATATTTTTCTGATATATATCGTTTAAGCGTGAATTTTGGCGTGTTTTAATGTTTCAAGGAACAAGTTTGTTGATAACTTGATAACTTACCTTGATTTAAGCGCGAATAATTTACCATAAAATTCGTATAAAAGATGCGTTTATCCTCGATCAAATGATAGACTTCATTATTATTTTTAATATCGTCAATGTTATCGCGCCATGATTTAGTGCGAGGAGTTTAGTAGCTAATGGCAAAAGAAAAAAAAGGTTTTTTCTCGTGGCTCGGATTTGGCCGTAATAAAGAAGAAAATACTGCACAAGAGAAAGAACAACAACGTTTAGAGGCCGAACGTGCAGAGCAGGCGCGTTTAGCCAAAGAAGAAGCTCAACGTCAAGCGCAACTAGAAGCTGAACAAGTGCGCCAAGAAGCGCAAAGAGCAGAAGCTGAAAAATTAGCTGCTGAACGTGCGGAGCAGGCACGTTTAGCCGAAGAAGAAGCTCAACGTCAAGCGCAACTTGAAGCTGAACAAGCACGCCAAGAAGCGCAAAGAGTAGAAGCTGAAAAATTAGCTGCTGAACGTGCAGAGCAAGCGCGTTTAGCCGAAGAAGAAGCTCAACGTCAAGCACAGCTAAAAGCAGAACAAGCACGCCAAGAAGCGCAAAGAGCAGAGGCAGAACGATTAGCTGCTGAACGTGCAGAGCAGGCGCGTTTAGCCGAAGAAGAAGCCCAACGTCAAGCGCAACTAGAAGCTGAACAAGCACGCCAAGAAGCGCAAAGAGCAGAAGCTGAAAAATTAGCTGCTGAACGTGCGGAGCAGGCGCGTTTAGCCGAAGAAGAAGCTCAACGTCAAGCGCAACTTGAAGCTGAACAAGCACGCCAAGAAGCCGAAGCTGAAGAAAAAGCGCGTATTGCACAAGCACAAGCCGAAGCGGAAGATATTGTCGCGTTACGCGAAGAGGTATTAGTCGATAAACCCGTAGAGCAAGAGAGACCGAAAAAAGAAGGCTTTTTCTCTCGCTTGAAAAAGGGATTATTAAAAACACGACAAAATTTAGGCTCCGGTTTTATGGGGCTATTCCGCGGTAAGAAAATTGATGACGAGCTTTTCGAAGAGTTAGAAGAGCAGTTGTTAATTGCCGATGTGGGAATGGATACCACTAGCAAGATCATTAACAGTTTGACTCAGCATGCTAGTCGTAAAGATCTCAAAGATGCTGAATCTCTTTATGGTAAGTTGCGTGAAGAGATGGGCGATATTTTAAATAAAGTGGATAAGCCATTAAATATTGAAGGTAAAAAACCTTTTGTCATTTTAATGGTCGGAGTTAATGGGGTCGGTAAAACGACCACTATCGGTAAGTTAGCCCGCCAATACCAAGCTGAAGGTAAATCGGTGATGTTAGCTGCGGGAGATACCTTCCGTGCAGCGGCGGTTGAGCAATTACAAGTTTGGGGTGAGCGTAATCATATCCCTGTTATTGCTCAGCATACGGGGGCTGATCCAGCATCGGTTATTTTTGATGCTATTCAATCGGCGCAAGCAAAAGGTGTCGATGTTCTGATTGCGGATACCGCGGGACGATTGCAAAATAAATCTCATTTAATGGAAGAGCTGAAAAAAATCGTCCGTGTAATGAAAAAATTAGACGAGGAAGCACCACATGAAGTGATGCTGACACTCGATGCCAGTACAGGGCAAAATGCTGTTAGCCAAGCAAAATTGTTTAATGAAACGGTTGGGCTGACAGGATTAACCTTGACGAAACTAGATGGTACTGCAAAAGGGGGCGTTATCTTCTCTATCGCTGATCAGTTTGGTATTCCTATTCGCTATATCGGCGTCGGTGAAGGTATTGAAGATTTACGTCCGTTTAAGGCCGACGATTTTATTGAGGCTCTGTTTGCCCGCGAGGAGTAGTTGTAATGATCCGCTTCGAACACGTCAGCAAGGCTTATTTAGGTGGAAGACAAGCATTACAGGGGGTTGATTTTCATCTTCGCCCTGGTGAGATGGCTTTTTTAACCGGACATTCTGGTGCTGGTAAAAGTACATTGCTTAAATTAATTTGTGGCATAGAACGTCCAAGTGATGGCGCTATTTGGTTTGCTGGTCATGATATCAGTAGGCTAAAAAATAGTGAGATCCCTTTTTTGCGTCGTCAAATAGGGATGATCTTCCAAGATCACCATTTGCTGATGGACAGAACGGTTTATGACAATGTCTCTCTACCTTTGATTATTGCAGGCGCAAGTGAAGAGGATATTCGACGCCGAGTTTCAGCCGCCTTGGATAAAGTCGGACTACTTGATAAAGCGAAAAATTACCCTATCCAGCTTTCAGGGGGGGAACAGCAACGAGTGGGAATAGCTCGTGCTGTTGTGAATAAACCCACGGTGTTATTGGCTGATGAGCCAACAGGGAATCTTGATGGTGAACTTTCAGAAGGCATTATGCGTCTGTTTGAAGAGTTTAATCGCGTGGGGGTTACCGTGTTAATGGCAACGCATGATATGACACTTGTAGAGCGCAGGAATTACCGTATTCTAACCTTAGGTCAAGGGCGTATGGTGGGAGGACAAAATGGCTAAAGGAAAACACTCCCGTAAGGCAATGCCAACACCAAAAGCGAAAACAAAAGCATTACGTGGTGGACGCCGTGAGCAGTGGCGTTATGCATGGCGTAATACCATGGCCGACTTTTTACGCCAACCTCTCTCTTCTTTCTTAACGGTGATGGTAGTAGCGATTTCATTAACACTACCTAGTATCTGTTACATTGTCTGGAAAAATGTATCAACAGCCGCAGAGCAGTGGTATCCCACTCCGCAACTGACGGTCTATCTTGATAAATCTCTAGATGACAGCTTAGCGCAGGCAACGATAAAAAATATCGAGGCATTAGATAAAGTCGAAGAGGTTAATTATCTTTCTCGTCAAGATTCATTAGTGGAGTTTCGCTCATGGTCTGGATTTAGTAGCGCATTAGATATGCTAGAAGAAAATCCATTACCCGCTGTCGCGATTGTGACTCCTGTTATGGATCCTAATGACGAGCAATTAATGGTTAATCTGCGTGATGCAGTGGCAAATATTGCCGGTGTTGACGAAGTGAGAATGGACGATAGCTGGTTTACTCGGTTATCTACTTTAACCTCATTAGTTGGACAAATCGCAATGGTGATCGGTAGCTTAATGATTGTGGCACTGCTATTGGTTATTGGTAATAGTGTTCGTCTTAATATTTTCAGTCGTCGTGATACCATTAATGTGATGAAATTAATTGGTGCTACTGATGGCTTTATCATGCGTCCCTTTTTAAATTGGGGTTTAGTACTCGGCTTTATCGGGGCTATTTTTGCGATTATTTTCTCTGCATTATTGGTATGGAAGTTATCTGATGTCGTTACGCAAGCGGCGACCGTATTTGGAACAACTTTCTCAATATCTGGATTAGGTTTTGATGAATCGGTTATTTTGATCCTCGTTTCGATGACCATTGGCTGGTTTGCTGCTTGGTTGACCACCATGCAACATTTACGTCAATTCACACCAGAATAGCCATATTAGTCCCTTTTTCCCATTTTATTATGGCGGGTTGCATTATTATGGCAACCTTGCCATTTTATCAAACCCCTATCTTTGGCATAATAATGTTCTACACTTAACCTAGATGAATTGAGTACTATTTTTAATAGATGAATTTGCGGTTTGCTTGGTAAAGTACAAAGATATGTAAACATAGATGCGATATGAACCTTTAGTCTTTATGCTGGTCAATAATGTTGTAAAAACATAATATCTACCACCAACGATGACCTGTTAAGTACTATTAGAAGGTTCTTCCTGCTCACCATACAGTATTAATATTAATTATCTATTTGATTTTCATGAGGATTTGAATGACAAAAGAAATGCAATCCTTAGCATTGGTTCCGCAAGGCAGCATTGAAGCGTATATCCGTGCAGCCAATTCCTATCCGATGTTAACGGCAGAGGAAGAAAAGGAACTGGCTGAACGGCTGCATTACGAGGGCGATTTGGAAGCAGCGAAAACGCTGATCCTTTCTCATTTACGCTTCGTTATTCATGTTGCTCGCAGTTATTCAGGATATGGTTTACCTCAGGCGGATCTTATCCAAGAAGGTAATATTGGTTTGATGAAAGCGGTGCGTCGCTTTAACCCTGAAGTTGGGGTTAGACTGGTTTCTTTCGCCGTGCATTGGATCAAAGCCGAAATTCATGAATATGTGTTACGTAATTGGCGTATCGTGAAAGTCGCGACAACGAAATCACAGCGTAAACTGTTCTTTAATTTAAGAAAAAACAAAAAACGCTTAGGGTGGTTTAACCAAGATGAAGTCGAGCTAGTTGCGAAAGAGCTTGGGGTTTCTGAGAGCGATGTGCGTGAAATGGAATCTCGCATGTCGGCACAAGATATGGCATTTGACATGAGTGCTGATGATAGTGATGACTCACATCCTGTAGCTCCGGTGCTATTCTTAGAAGATAAATCTTCTGACTTTGCTGATGGTATTGAAGAAGATAACTGGGATAACCATGCAGCTGACCGACTGACTTTAGCGATAAAAACACTGGATGAACGTAGCCAAGACATTATCCGCGCTCGCTGGTTAGAAGATGATAATAAATCAACTTTACAGGAGCTTGCAGATAAATATGGTGTTTCTGCTGAGCGAGTTCGCCAGTTAGAAAAAAATGCGATGAAAAAATTGCGTTTAGCGATTGAAGATTAATCACATTTTAAAGCCAATCCAACCTCTCTGATTGTAGAGTATGATATAAAAGCGATATTGATATATCGCTTTTTTTATACGCGGAGAACATGACGTGAAAGAGATAAAAATAGTTATCGCCCCAGATCCTTTTAAAGAGAGCTTAAGTGCCAAAGAGGTGGCAGAGGCGATTAAACAAGGCTTTTCACGTTATTTACCTGATGCTGATTATTGTTGTATTCCTATGGCCGACGGCGGTGAAGGTACAGTAACGTCATTAGTTGATGCTACCCATGGTCGTTTTATCACAACGCCAGTTTGTGATCCATTAGGTAAACAGGTAACAGCCACTTGGGGAGTGTTAGGCGATAATACTACTGCCGTGATTGAAATGGCACAGGCATCAGGTCTTCATCTTATCCCTTCATCTCAACGCAATCCCAATTTAACGACGAGTTATGGTACCGGTGAGTTAATTTGTGCCGCACTAGATTTGGGGGTTAAAAAGATCATTTTAGGCTTAGGAGGAAGTGCCACAAATGACGGCGGTGCAGGTATGATGCAAGCGCTCGGTCTTGGTCTTAAAGATAAGTCTGGAACATCTCTGCCTTTTGGTGGACATGCATTAAGTCAACTTCATTCTATAGATATCAATCAACTACATCCAAAACTTGCCTCTGTTGATATAGAGATCGCCTGTGATGTAACTAATCCATTATGTGGCGAATTGGGGGCTTCAAAAGTCTTTGGCCCACAAAAAGGGGCGACAGAACAAGATATTGCGCAACTGGATAGCGCACTACACCATTTTGGTACTTATCTTGAGAAAATGACACAACGCACTCTTATCAATATTGCAGGAAGTGGTGCAGCAGGAGGATTGGCTCTGCCTTTGCTGGCATTTACGCAAGCAACACTTTCACCAGGTATTGATTTGGTTGCTAACGCTGTTGAATTAGAAAAACAGTTAATCGATGCAGATTTGGTCATAACTGGCGAAGGGCGAATGGACAGCCAATCGGCGCAAGGTAAAACCCCGATAGGTGTTGCTAAATTAGCTAAAAAATACCATCGCCCAGTGATTGCATTAGTTGGTGGTTATTTACCAGATTATGATGTGGTTCATCAGCAGGGTATTGATGCGGTTTTCTCTATCATGCCTGGTGTTGCCACTTTACAACAAGCCTTTGATAATGCTGAGCAAAATTTACAGGAAACCGCTTATAATGTAGCGAGGCTTTATGCTTTATCATTGCAGAAATAATCATAAGTATCAGCCTGTAATGAAGTAGCAAAATGATGATGCGCTAAAAAAGCCTGTGCTACAGGATCGTTGATTTGCCCTGTTTTCAATAAAGCTTGCCAATGTGTAATGGTTGGATTTTTTTCAAGGCATTGTGTTAGTAAGTAATGCCCAACACCACGACGACGAGTCACTTCTCTTACCATAAAATCACTGATAAGCGCTGTTTTTGCTTGGTATTTTATACGACAAGCCGCTAGTAATCGCCCGTTAAAACGGGCGACAAAAAGAGCATGCTCTGTGGTGATTGGTGCAGTGAGTGCCATTTGGTACTCACTATCTTGCCAAATTTTCCCTAAATCTATTTTATCTTGTGCTGAAAGCTGCGGCAGATTTTCAATGGTTAGTTTCATCAAATGTCCTGTTAGTCGATGGTTTGTCGTTGTTGTTTTAATGTGGAAAGTAGCGTTTTGATGGCAAAACACAATGCCAAACTTGTTAAGATCACACAAGAATAAAAGACATATTGATAATGATTATCGGTGACAAAATAGCTTGCGACCATAGGCCCTGCTGCCATACCACAGTAGCGGATAAAATTATAAATACCCATTGCCGTTGCTCTTACTGAACTAAAGTGGCTGGTTAATAAGGTCGTGTGTGTAGGCATAGTTAATCCTAAAGAGAGACCATATAACACCGTTAATATTAACATTATTGGTAATGAGATTTGCCAAAATAGGGCAAATAACGACAACATGGCAAGGTTTATACATGAAGTTATGATCACACCATATTCAGCGCTAAACAAATGACAAACCTTACGGTAAAGGTAACTGCCTAACACCAGTGCAATGGACATAGGAACATAAAGCCCACCAATTTCACTGCTATTTAAGTGATAAAGGTGAAAAGCAATTAAGGGTAAAAATACTAATAGGCAGAAGTAGTTATAAAACACCATAAAACTTATCACAAAAACAGATTTACCCTCTGGGGCGGCGAGCACTTGTCGCATAGCAGATAAGCTTTTAACGAACTGTTTTTGTTCTGGGCGAGTTTCAGGTAAATAAAATAGATGGGCAATCAGCAAAACAAGTCCCACCATACTTAAGAAAACAAAAATACTTTGGTAGTGATAATGTTGTGCTAAATAGCCGCCTAATAAAGGACCACTCGCTGGTGCTAATGCTAGTAACATTTGGTAACTTCCCATTGCTTTAGCACGCTCATTCCCTTGATAGAGATCGCCTAAAATAGTTGCTGCGACAACAGGGATGGCAGCGATACCTATGGCTTGGATCACTCGTCCAAAAATTAATAGGTTAATAGAATTAGCCCATATACAAATAAGTGCGCCGATAATTGAAATCGTTAACCCACTGAGCAAAATAGGTTTTCTGCCCCATTTGTCAATCAATGAACCATAACATAACTGCATAACAGCCATAGCAAAAGTGAAAGCTGATACCGTAAGGTTAACCAGTGATAATGTGGTATTAAATTGCTGCTGGATCAATGGCAGCACAGGAGTATAAATATTTTGTGCTAGAGAGCCTAATAAAGCGCTAAAGCAAACAAGGTAAAACAGACTACGGATTGATAATTTCATTATATTGCCTCTTAGTTTTGTTTCCATGGAAACAAAATAGATAATAGCGATATTTTGATTGTTGTAAATAGTTTTGGTATTATTTTTTTAAAATATTTTTTCCAAGGAAACAAAATGACAAGACAGCAAGTAACCACACAGGAATTGCTTAATGGTTTAAGTGAATTGTTGCACTTAAAAGAAGCGAATAATGATGAAGGTCATAAGAAAGTATTAGCAGAGAAGGGGTTAGAAAATTATTCACTCACAGAGCTTCATGTGATCCATTGTATTGGTGAAGAGAGTATGCGCAACCTCACAACGATCAGTGATTATATGGCAATGACACGTGGGGCAGTCTCAAAAATTTGTCGTCGCTTACAGAGTAAAGGCGCTATTGAGAAAATAAAATTAGCGGATAACCAAAAAGAGATATTTTTTATTTTAACTACTGAAGGGGAAAAGCTGTTTCACACTCATGAATTGTTACATCAACAATCTCAGGCAAAATGGATAACCTTATTTGAACAGTATGATCAAAATGAAAGGCTGGCAATTAAACGCTTTTTAGCTGATGTTGCAAATCGTTTTCGCCACAAGGAAAAAGCATAAAGAAAACCCCCATATGGTTAAATATAGGGGCGATAAAGTTTATTTTTTATCTTCGGCAATGCGGTTACGAATATTGTCAGCACGCTCTTTTGATGGTGGGTGAGAATCAAACATGCTTGAATCACTACCACCTAATTTAGCTAATTTTTCAAAGCCAGTCACTAAGCCTGAAGTATTAATACCGCGTTTTTTCAGCAGATCGTAAGAGAAGTTATCAGCTTGTGTTTCTTGGTGTTGAGAGAACTGGGCATTAACCAGTTTTTCACCCATTTCTGCTAACTGGGAACTACTTAATTGTGCTGCTACTCCCCCCGCTGAAGAGGCTGCAGTACGTGCCGCAACGGTGGCATGTGCTACTTGGATTGCTTTACGTGTATGGCCTAATGCCACGTGTCCCATTTCATGGCCCAATACACCTTCCACTTCGTTGTCAGTCATGATGTCCATTAAACCGCTATAAACACGCACACAGCCGTTTGCCATCGCCCATGCATTGACATCTTTAGTGAGATAAACTTTATAGTTTACTGGAGTACCATTAACTTCATTACCTAACGCTTTCGCGATATTATTTAAGCGTTTAGTGTAGTTACTATTTGCAGGTGCAATTTTGTTTTTAGCATCCATTTCTTTACATGCATCATTAGTTAGCGCTTTGACATCGTCATCACTTAATGTTGCCGCTTGGAAAAGTTGTGTACCTGATTGCGCTAACATAGAAGTATCAAGATTTTTACAGCCAGAGAGTAATGCCGCGGATACCATCACTGTCGCAAGTAGTTTTATTTTCATTATCAATTAAGTCCTTTTCTGCTTAGCAGTTTAATATTATTAGTTGCACATCAAATGCGAGCAAAAGAATAGCAGTGCTTATCTAGTGGTGCAATATGCGGATATTCTAATGATATTATTCTACTGCTATAAAAAATTATTTTTATTATTTTAAACGCGTATTTTTCTATTTTTTAAACTTATTATATAAAATATTAAAATCCTTAATAAGTGTACTTTTATTAATGTAAGTAATCATGGTTTTTAAAATGGATTTAAAGGTATTTATTGTAAAATTTTTATTAAATTTTAATATGTTGTAAATTTTTTATCATCTCTCTTTTAGCAAAGATTAATCGCAATGGATAGCATCAAAATAATCTACTTTATACATTTTAAGTGTTAAGTATATTGATGTTATGTGTGTTTTCTCATCGATGAAAAAATAATAGCAATGCTAAAAACATTGCTATTAAGATTAAACTGAAAATGAATCACAGTGAGAATAAATTAAGAGACTAATCGTTCACTTAACAACATGGTAGGACGTTCAATCCGTTTTTGGGTTTGTCGATCAAAAAAATGTAGATTTTCTGGATAAATAGCAACACCTATTCTATTACCCACATTAACACCATGATCGTTTGCGGCTCGAATAACAATAGATTGTTGGTCACAAGTGGTGGCGTAAATTAAAACATCAGCCCCTAAAGCTTCAATAAAATCGACATTAGCATGAAACAGTGGATTTTGTTGATTTATGAGCAAATGTTCAGGACGTAATCCTAGTTGGATCTCACCATTAGGTAATGAGTGGGCAGAAATAGCAAGATGACCATCCGCAATTTCAATAATACCGCGATTGATATGAGTGGTTAAAATATTCATCGCCGGTGATCCCATAAATGTTGCCACAAATACAGAAGCTGGGCTTTCATAAATCTCTAAGGGGGAGCCAACTTGTTCTATATGACCTTGGTTTAGTACTACTAATTTATCCGCCAAGGTCATGGCTTCCACTTGATCATGAGTGACATAAACAGAAGTAGTGGCTAATTTTTGCTGCAGCTTTTTGATTTCAAGACGCATTTGTACGCGTAGTTTGGCATCAAGGTTAGAGAGCGGTTCATCAAATAAGAAGACTTTGGGATCACGGACAATCGCTCTGCCCATGGCAACGCGTTGGCGTTGTCCACCAGAAAGCTCTTTAGGTTTTCTATCCAGTAAATGGCTTATTTCTAGCATATGAGCAGCGCGATCGACTCGGGCTATGATTTCAGCTTTGGGGACTTTTCGATTACGCAAACCATACGCCATATTGTCATAGACAGACATATGTGGGTAGAGGGCATAATTTTGAAAAACCATCGCAATATCTCGCTCACTAGGCTCATGTTCATTTACGCGTCGATTATCAATCAGTAAATCGCCATCTGTGATGGTTTCTAATCCCGCTATCATGCGCAGTAGTGTTGATTTTCCACAACCACTAGGCCCTACTAAAACCACCATTTCGCCTTGCTCAATAGAGAGATTGAGCGTGGAAATTGCTTGATAACCATTAGGATAACGTTTTTCTAAATTAGTCAGTGTTACGGTAGTCATATTATTTCTCCGTATCAACAAAGCCTTTAACAAAGGCTCTTTGCATCAAAATGACGATAAAGACAGGTGGCAACATTGCAATTAAAGTGGTTGCCATAATTTTGTTCCACTCAATCACGCCATCAGATACGGCCACCATCTGTTTGATGCCCATGACAATGGTGTAGTACGGAGTATCTGTGGTGATAAGCATTGGCCAAAGATATTGATTCCAGCCATAGATAAAGGTGATAACAAAAAGCGCGGCAATATTGGTACGGGATAAAGGCAATAAAATGGTAAAGAAAAATTTTATTGGCCCTGCACCATCAATTTTGGCCGCTTCAATCAGCTCTGGGGTGATGGTAAGAAAAAATTGGCGAAACAAAAATGTAGCCGTTGCACTCGCAATCAGTGGAATGGTCAGTCCTGCATAGGAGTTCAACATATTAAGATTTGTCACTACCTCAAAGGTCGGCATGATCCGCACTTCGACGGGGAGCATCAAGGTAAAGAAGATTGTCCAAAAAGCCAGCATTCTGCCAGGAAAACGAAAGAACACCACGGCGTAAGCGGAGGCAATAGAGATAACCAATTTACCAATAGTGATCACTAACGCCATAACTAAAGAGTTCAATAGCATACCATTAATGGTAATTGCACTATTTTGAGTCGTTCCCGCTGATGAAAAGAGCGTTTTAAAAACCTCGATACCCTCCTGACCAAACCAAAGAGGCGAGCCTGTGGCAAATTCGGTATTTTGGTGGGTAGTCGCAACAACAGCGATCCATACCGGAAATGCTACAGAAAGAATGCCAACAATCAGAATAAGATGGCAAAAAGCGTGGAAGAGAGGTCTACGTTCAACCATTAGTAAGCCACCTTTTTCTCAACATAACGAAATTGAATAATGGTCAATATGGCAACAATCAACATTAAAATAACCGATTGTGCCGCTGATGAGCCTAAATCTAATCCAACAAATCCATCGTTATACACTTTATAAACTAATGTTGAGGTGCTATTACCGGGGCCACCTTGGGTCATGGCATGAATGATGGGAAAGGTGTCAAAAAAGGCGTAGGCAAAATTAACCACCAATAAGAAAAAAGTTGTCGGCGAAATTAATGGCAAACCAATGGTAATAAAACGTTTAATTGGACCACTGCCATCAATGGCTGCTGCTTCTAGCAACGATTTAGGCACAGATTGTAACGCGGCAAGAAAAAACAGGAAGTTATAGCTTATCTGTTTCCATGTGGCGGTTAAAATCACCATCCACATTGCATGAGATGTATTTAAGACCGGATCCCAATTGATACCGATTTTGTTTAATACTCTGCTTAATACACCAATGGTAGGATCGAGCATAAACAACCAGAGAAAACCTGCGATAACAGGAGCAATAGCATAAGGAGCGATAAGTATTGTGCGGTAAAACAATTTACCCCGTAATATTTGCTCAGCAATACCCGCTAAAATAACCGCAGATAACATTGAAAGTAATACAACACTGGTACTAAAAATAAGCGTGGTGATTAAGCTGTCAAAATAATAATTATCATTAAATAAGCGCTGAAAATTTTCTAAACCAACAAATTCACGACTAAGGCCAAAAGCATCTTCTAACTGAAAAGATTGCAACAATGCTTGTCCAGCCGGCCAAATAAAGAAAATTAAAGTAATGGCTAATTGAGGGAAGATCAGCGCGATAGGTAACCATTTTTGTTTAAAGTAAACGGATTGGGAAGCCATACTGTATCCAGAGATCTGACAAAATAACAGGCGAACACTTATTGATGTTCGCCGAATACCAAATACCTTACTGAGTGCGTTCAAATCGGCGTAGTTGTTCATTTCCCCGTTTAACCGCATTATCCAAGGCGGCTTGTGCGCTCTGTTTGCCTGACCACACTTTTTCTAATTCTTCATCGACGATTTCTCGCGTTTGTAAAAAGTTACCAAAGCGCAAGCCTTTTGAGTTTGCTGTAGAGTCAGAGGTGGTCATTTGTAAAATAGCCGTATCAGCACCAGGATTTTGCTGATAGAACCCCTGTTGTTGTGTTAATGCATAAGCGGCTTTCGTCACAGGTAAATAACCGGTTGCTTGATGCCAATCTGCTTGTACTTCAGGACTAGAAAGATAGGTAAAGAATTTAGCGACACCGTTATATTCAGCATCAGGACGACCTGCCATTACCCATAATGAGGCACCTCCGATAATGCTATTAGCAGGTTTATCAACTAAAGTATCGTCATAAGGCAATTGGCTAACACCAATATCAATGCCTTTCATATTCTCTTTAATACCCGCAAAGCCTGCAGATGACTCCATCACCATGGCGCATTCTTGAGTATAAAATAGCGGCATAGCATCAGATTGGCGGCCACCATATTTAAAAATACCGGATTTAGACCAATCCGCCATGCGTTGGATATGAGTAACAAACGGTGCCTGATTAAATAAAAATGAGGTATCAGTCCCATCAAAGCCGTTATTTTTGGTGGCGATAGGTAAGTTATTACGAGCGCCAAAATTCTCTATTTGGGTCCATGATTGCCAAGTGGTGGTAAAACCACATTTCACGCCAGCATCAAGTAGTTTCTGAGAGACAGCCCCCATCTCTTTCCATGTTTTAGGAGGTTGCGCTATGCCTGCTTGTTTAAATAGTGCTTTGTTGTAATAAAGCACAGGCGTTGAGCTATTAAAAGGTAGAGATATCATTTTACCATCGCTGGTGGTGTAATAAGCGGTAACTGTCGAGAGGTAGCTATTAGGATCAAATGGCTCGTTGGTTTTTTCCATTAATTGGTAAACAGGAAAAACGGCTTTTTTAGCTCCCATCATACTTGCTGTTCCCACCTCAAACACTTGAACAATCGCAGGTTGGTTTTTGGCTCGAAATGCAGCAACAGCGCTGGTCATCGTTTCTGGATAAGTCCCTTTATAGACAGGTTTGATCACATATTCTGATTGGCTGGCATTAAAGTCTGAGGCAATTTGATTGACTTTTTGACCTAGGGCGCCTCCCATAGCATGCCACCACTCTATTTCGGTTTTTGCGTAGGTTGGTGAAGTAAATAATGCTATTGCTATGGCAAGCGTACTGAAGGATTTAATCGACATGCAAAATTTCCTTTTTATTTAAATACGAAAGGCGCAATCTAATTTAAGAAATACCCTAAGCGTTCTTTATGACAAATGGGTGACAATTAAATGAAGATATGTTGATGGTGTGACTGTCAAATTGCTGTCATAAATGGTTGTCATGATGGCGATATCAACGAATAAGGAGAGAAAGATGAAAATAGCCGCTCATAGAGGATTTTCTGGAAAGGCACCTGAAAACACATTAGCTGCATTTAAAATGGCAATTGATTTTGGGTGTGAATGGATTGAAACCGATGTGCAATTAACGGCAGATCATGTACCTGTACTGATCCATGACAAGACGGTTAATCGTTGCACGAATGGACAAGGTGCGGTGCGCTTTCATAGTTTGGATGATTTACACCGCCTTGATGCAGGCAGTTGGTTTAGTTCACTTTATCAAGGGGAAAAAATTCCCACACTAAGACAAGGTTTGCAGTTGATAAAGCGCTCAGGCACTAAGCTCAATATCGAACTTAAAACATGGCCTGATGATGATGTAGAGCGCTTATGTTTAGCGGTATCTGAAATGATAAAAAGCGCAGATATCCCTAACGAACAAATCCTGTTTTCCTCTTTCGATACTCACGCATTAATGGTGATGAAACGTTATCTGCCCGCCATTCGTCGAGGACAGCTATGGGATGATATTCCTGATAATGCACTAGAAACTTTACAAGCTATAGAGGGGTTTAGCGTGCATTGTAATTATCAATATTTAACGCAGCAACAAGCGGCTATGTTGAAACAAGCAGGCTATGAAATTTATTGCTATACCCCCAATGATCCTAAAGAAGTGAAAGATTTTGAAGCATGGGGAGTCGATATGTTGATCACTGATGTCCCAGATATTTATCAACAGAATTAATGTGCTTTTTATAAGGTATCTGAGTGAATGACACAGATGCCTTATAATGCTTATTTTTATCACTAATCTGTCAATATATGGCTAGTAGGATAGGCCTTATTATAATTATGAGGATTTAACCGTGCAAATAATCCCATAGTTAATATCACTAAGACAGCATGAAAAGCCCAAGCATAGGTAAAACTACCATCATCTTGTTGTAGCCATACGGCGATCAGCGGCCCAAAAGAGGCAATAATAAATCCGCCACCTTGCATCAAGGCTGATAGTGCTCCTGCGTGTAATGGATGAGGAACATGATCTAATGCGGCAATCATCATCATTGAGAAACAACCACCCAACCCACAGCCTAAAAAGATACTCCATAGATAAGGGGCACTCATTGGCATTGTCATCAGCGCTAAAAATCCAATAAGTTGGCTTGTCGGTGTTAAAAGTAGCCAAAAACGGCGATCATGATTTTTGGCAGCAAGAAATGGAATAATTAATGCTGCTGATGCTTGAAAGAGTGACAAAATAGCAACTAATGAGCCACTTTGTGCACTTGGCATACCTAATGATTGATAGAAGGGAGCTAACCATGCCACCATCGAAGCGTAACCGGCATTAACAAAGCCAAATCCAACAATTAATAAGGCTGTTCTTGGTCGCCAAATCAATGTATTAAGTGGCAGTTTATTGGTTTCGGAAATATTCTTTTTAATTGATAGCGTAATAGCAACTAATGCGACGCTCGCGGGTAACGCAAACCAAGCAAGAGCCTGTTGCCAATTGCCATCAGATGCCGTAAGAACAGGGGATAACTGAGCACCTAATGCACCTCCTCCCATTAGCATGGCTGAGTAGAGACCCATCATAATGGGAGTTTTCTGTCCAAACCACGCTTTGATGATGCCAGGGAAAACCGCTTGGATATAAGCGACACTTAAACCACAAAATAGAGCAGTAATAAGTAACTGATCACCATCAGAAACATAGGCACGAGAAAACGATGCTAATAATAAGATAAGCATCGCAACTTGTAGCCCTCTACGAGCTTGAATATAAGGTTGTAAAAAGGGCACAACCAAAGCACCGACTCCCATTAAAATCATGGGTAATAACGTGAGTAATGAGACTTGGCTATAGCTCATGCCTGTTGAAGCAATAATATTGTCAATAACAGGGCCAGGCCCGGTTAAAAAAGGGCGTAAATTTATTCCTACTAAAATGATAGTAAGGACAATCTGCCACATATTTTTTCGTGGTAAGGCTGTCATAGTAATTCCCTGATAAACATCAACTTTGTCTATTGTATAGACAAAGTTTGTCTAAAAAAATGCTAATAGTAAAGATAAAGTGTCATTGTTTTCAGTTAAGGTTAGCATTATTGACAGAATATAGAACTCTAATCTGAAGATGATATTTTCCCGAATTTAATCTATCAGTTATTTCCTAAGTAAATTTATCTAAATGATATTTGGTTTCTTTTATATTAATATTAGCAGGAAGGTGTAAACTGGTTTATTATTTTATATCGAAAAATATAAATAACTAAGGTAAGTTAATGTTGAGTATGGAAAAAATTAAGCAACCCTATTGGCCAGCATTAAAATTGATATTAAGTTCACTTATTGTTTTTAGTTTCTATTTGAAACAAAGCCATACCCCTGACTTTTCATTACTGATTAATATATTTGATTTAACATTAATTCCTATGTTTGTTTTTATTATCGGGTTTATTACTAAAAATGGGACATGGAAAAGTTGGCGTGATAATTTATTGGCTGCCTTAGTGATTTATGCGACTTTCCAAACTATTGATATGATCCCTCTTTATTATTCAGGGCAATTTGACCTTAATACTTACCTTCTTTTTCCTCAAAATGGTGTTTGGTTTTTTCTTGCTACACCTATTTGGCAAGCTTTTTTCCTATTGTTACCTTCATACATCAGACATCATAAACCAATATTATTCTCTCTTCTGCTTGTCAGTATTTTGCTATCGTTGTTAACTAAAGACTATGAAACTAAACTATCTACTTTCTTGGCTATAATACAATATTTTCCATTTTTTATTATCGCTTATTTAGTAGACCAACAAACTATTGCTAAATTGAGAAGTCAATCTTTTGTGGTTATTGCTTTAATAAGTTTATTATCAATATTTATACTTTATTATCAATATAATATCAATTATATTATTCTAACAAAATTAGAAGGGAGTCTATTTTTTGCAAAGTTAATTATATATATTATTTCTTTATTGATAAGTTTTATTTTAAGTGCAGGAATTATTTACCTTGCACCAACTACTCAAAAATACGCTTCTCTTGCCAATAATGCGTTAGGTGTTTATTTAATTCATCCAATTATTTGTTTTATCCTTTTACAAGGCATAATCTTTTTTCAGTTATCCCTTACGTTACCGATGGTTTTTTCACTCACTGTTATCACCATTAGCCTAGCACTATTATTGGCATCAATTAAGCTTATTCATTGGTTTATTAGCCCAACTTTTAATATCCGATAGCTTAGTCAACATGAGTGGAGAAGAATGCCATTAATTTTTCTCCACTAAGAATAAAATCGTATGTTCACTATTAATTTGTTTTATTTGTATAAATAAATTGTCTTTACGCCAGGATTCATTTCCATCTGTATTCCAATATGCATTTATATCTTTTACATAACCTAGATTTTCAATATAATTTATCAATTCTATTTTACGGTTTGGATTTACATTTGAAAATAGAATTGAATTAGTCATTGGTGCTACACCATCAGGTGAGTCGTAAAATATAATGTAATTGCTTGAAATAATAGGAGCGTTTTTGATTTCATCAAAGGTAAATAAATTATACCTAATGAAATCATGTTTTGTGTATGAAAAATGATTATCTACAAATAAAATGGGTATATTCAGAATAGACCCTACAAGTAATAGAACAATAAAAATAAATTTAATAACCTTATTCAAATTTGATCTCCATATCTCTACGAAATTGATATTATATCTTGTTTTATCTTCAATGTGATGGCATTGTCAAGGGTGCTAAATTCTGTCTAATTTTTTCATTTGCTTATAAAGGATTGGAATGGGTATTTAAGGATCAATATCATTTAGCCGATTTTTTGGGAAATGTAACGGTTGATATGGCAAAAACAGCTTTGGCTGCTGCTGGAGCTTGGGCTGTAGGCACAGTATTATTATCAAGCGCTGTGGTAGGAGGCAGTGTAGTAGCTGTTGGGTTAATTGTCTTTCTTGTAGGGGTTGGTATCACGATGACTTTAGATTATATAGATAAGCAATATGGCTTAAGTGAAAAAGTTATTTAATACTTGAGAGAGGAGTCAAAAAGAAAACCAAGAACACCTGAGGTTGATGTTAATAAAATATTTCACTCATGGCCAAGGTTTTGATTATGCCAAGATGGGATAAAATAATAGTTTCCATATTCTTTCTTATTTTATTTATCGTAATTGGAATACTTGTTTATGGTTACACTATTTCGTTATTTCTGATGGAAGATATTATTATATTTTCAGAGCCTATTGTTATGTTAACACTGGGGGTACCACTTGTCATATATACTTGTTTCGCAATGACAATTGAGTTTTTTCTTGGTGTAAAATCAATTGTTTTTATGTCTTTAATGACATTTAATAAATTAATAATGCGATATTTAGTCTATTTAGGACTTGCCGGTGTATTGCTCAGTTTTCCTATCTCATTTGTAGTAAATATCTTTCTTCTTGATGAAGGATATAAAACGTGTGATAAAATTTCGTGGCTATCACCCACTACATATGTAAAAGAATTATCGTTTTGCAATAACAAAAAAGCCCTTAACAAATAATGAAAAGGGCTTTTTAATTCAATGTATTATACGACTTCTATTAATTCATGCCGTATTTTTTCAGTTTCTTACGCAGTGTGCCACGGTTAATGCCCATCATTTGCGCAGCACGTGTTTGGTTACCACGGGTGTATTGCATCACCATGTCCAACAATGGCTGTTCAACTTCAGCCAATACCAGCTCATATAAGTCATTAACATCTTGACCGTTTAATTGAGCAAAATAGTTCTTCAGTGCTTGTTTAACTGAGTCACGTAAAGGTTTTTGGGTTACCTGATCTTGTGAATTTACAGTGGCAACGGTTAGTACGTCTGAATTTACGCGTTGTTCGAACATAGTTCTGTCAGCTCTTTTATTTATTTACGCAAAAAATTTTCGAAATATGCTTCCAACGCCTCCAGCTGTTCGCTGGCATCCTCTATGGCGTTGAAGGAGCGCCGAAACTGGTCATCAGGGGCATGTTCCTTGAGATACCAAGAGACATGCTTGCGTGCAATGCGAGTTCCTTTGCCTTGACCGTAAAAGTCGTGCAATTCACGCACATGCTTTTGCATTATTTGTTGCACCTTTGCAATCGGCAAAGGAGGCAACAGTTCACCTGTGTCCAGATAGTGCTGGATTTCCCGAAAGATCCAGGGTCTTCCCTGAGCAGCGCGACCGATCATTAAAGCATCGGCTCCAGTGTAGTCAAGCACTGCTCTGGCTTTTAGCGGGTCAGTTATGTCTCCATTCGCAATAATGGGAATAGAGACACTCTGCTTAACTGTCCGAATACTGTCGTATTCAGCTTCACCTTTGAACAAACACTCGCGCGTACGTCCATGAATGGTGAGAGCCGCAATACCACAATCTTCAGCCAATTTGGCAATCTCTACACAGTTTCGTTCATCAGGTGACCATCCTGTACGGATCTTGAGTGTAACAGGTACATCAACCGCATTGACCACCGCAGAAAGGATCTCTGCGACTAAATCCGGATAACGCAGCAATGCCGAGCCTGCTAACTTTTTATTCACCTTTTTTGCCGGACAACCCATATTAATGTCGATAATCTGAGCGCCACTTTCTACGTTTATTTTCGCAGCTGTAGCCATATCAACAGGGTCACTTCCCGCAATTTGTACGGAGCGGATCCCCAATTCATCGCTATGTACCATCCGTAACCGAGACTTGTCTGTCTTCCAAACCTGAGGATTAGAAGAAAGCATTTCAGAAACTGTCATCCCCGCACCCATGTCATAGCAAAGTGACCGAAAAGGTCGGTCTGTAACGCCAGCCATTGGAGCTGCAATGAGGCAATTTTTTAACTGATACTGTCCGATTCGCATAGATGAAAAGAGGGCCAAACTGTGACTGCAAGGGCGCGTATATTACGCATTTTTTACCAGATATGAAAGGACAAAGTTTAACCAAATCGCGAAAAAAAGTTACTTTTTTATACTTGATTTTTTATAAATAGATTATTTAGTCAATAAAAACAATGCGTTAATGTTTTTCTAAAATTTTAAATTTAAATATAGAGAAGTAACAAACTCAAGCAACAAGGTGATATTTATCAGGCAAAATTGTGATTAATGCCTGATAAATAATCATTAAGTGAAACTTTAACTGTTTAATATTATCGCAAATTGTTTAATATTTAACCTTTGTTATTTTTTCACTCCGGTAATACGACACCACTCTTCTTTTTCAGCCACAGGATCTAAAGTAAATTGTTCTTGATAAGCTTGTGCAACACTGTCAGCTTGTGTGGAAAGAACACCGGAAAGACCTAAATGCCCCCCTTGACGTGGCAGTGTGCTGATAATAGGAGCCAATTCACGTAATGGACCAGCTAAGATATTTGCGACCACTACATCGGCACTGAGATTGTCTGGTTGGTCTTTAGCAAGGTATAGCGTCAGTGCATCAGCGACACCGTTACGTTGTGCATTGTCGCGACTTGCTTGGATAGCTTGTGGGTCGATATCGATACCTATCGCTTTCGCAGCCCCCAGTTTTAATGCTGCAATGGCTAAAATACCTGAGCCACAACCAAAGTCGATAACGGTTTTACCTGCGAGATCTAAACCATCGAGCCATTGTAGACATAAAGAGGTGGTTGGGTGAGTACCAGTACCAAATGCCAGACCTGGATCGAGCATGACATTTACAGCGTTAGGATTAGGCACTTCACGCCAGCTTGGGCAAATCCATAAACGTTCGCCAAAGCGCATAGGGTGGAAGTTATCCATCCATTCGCGCTCCCAATCTTTATCTTCTAACTGTTCGATTTTATGTACAAATCCTTTACCCAGCACCGCCGTGTTTTCTAACATAGCCACGATGATACTCATATCGGTTTCTGCATCATATAAGCCAATAACATCGGTATCACCCCAGAGGCGAGTTTCTCCCGGTAATGGCTCAAAAATAGGGGTATCGTGGCTATCTTGAAAGGTTACTGATACCGCGCCACTTTCAACCAACTCATCACCAATGGCTTCGGCGTTTTCTGAGGTGGCATTTAGTCTTAATTGTATCCAAGGCATAATTAATCTCTTTTAAAAACAAGTTCACTGTAATGGAGCAGATTGAGGCAAGGTTTGTTCTCCAAACCTATTTGCGACAAGAAAGGCCACTAAGCTCAATAACAGCGCAGGAATAATAGGATGAAATCCAGCAATCTGGATATTAAATGTTGCCAGTGTAGCATAGAGTGTGGCACCGGTTATCATGCCCGCAATCGCGCCATAACGGTTTGCTTTGTTCCAGTAAAGGCCAAGTACTAGAGGCCATAAGAAAACCGCTTGTAGTCCACCAAAGGCAAGTAAATTGAGCCAAATTATCATTGATGGCGGGTTCCATGCAGCAAATAGCAATAAGATCCCTAAAATCAAAGTAGATAGGCTAGATAAACGCGCAATGCGTTTTTCATTGTTTATGGCATGAGGCGCGAGATTGAGATAGAGATCTTTAACCAATGTCGCTGATGATTGTAGCAGTTGTGCGTTAATCGTTGACATGATGGCTGCCATCGGTGCCGCTAAAAATATACCGGCAGCAAAAGGCGGTAATACATCAACCATTAAGGTTGGAATAACTTGATCTGGCACGGTGAGATCAGGAATGATTGCCCGACCTAATGCGCCCGCAAAGTGCATACCAAACATTAATAACGCCATCACGATGGTGCCGATGATGATCCCTCTGTGCATGGCTTTGCTGTCTTTATAAGAGATACAGCGCACTGCAGTATGGGGAAGGCCGATAACCCCAAAACAGACCAATACCCAAAATGACGCCATAAAGGGGCCAGTTAAAATGCCGTCAGCACCATGAGGTGAGGTAAGGGCAGGATCGATAGCATTTAGTTTTTGTATTGCAATATCTAAACCACCCGCCTTGTAGATAATGGCAAAAAGCAAAATAAAGGTGCCCAATAACATCACAAGGCCTTGTAAGGCATCATTTAATACACTAGCTCTAAATCCACCTATCGCTGTATATAATGCGATTGAGATACCAAATATCAGCAAACCAAATTCATAGGGAATACCCGCCGCGGTTTCTAATAAGCGAGCACCACCAATAAATTGTACGGTCATGGCACCGACAAAAGCTACCAGTAGACTTAAGCTGGCAAACCAGACTAAAAAGCGACTTTGGTAGCGAGCATAGAGCATATCATTTAGGGTGACGGCGTTATAACGACGCGCCAAAATAGCAAATTTTTTACCTAGTACCCCGAGGGAGAGCCAAATAGCGGGGAGCTGGATCATCGAAAGAAGTACCCAACCAATGCCGTATTTGTAAGCCGCTCCTGGTCCACCAATAAAAGAGCTAGCACTGACATAGGTTGCCGTGATGGTCATTGCAAGGACAAATCCACCCATAGAGCGGTTACCAAGAAAATACTCGTTAAGAAATTGCCCTTTTTCACGTTTACGATATGCGTATGCGGATAATAGGAAGACCAATAAGAGATAGCCAACCAGTGGCACAATAACCTCAGTTTGCATTGTCATGCTCATCTCCTAACGGCATATCTTTGAAAAAATAGCGTACCATCAGATAGCACAGTAAAAAAAATAGCACAGGCAAAAATAGGCATGAAAGCTCAAACCAAACCGGTAGGCCGGTTAGTCCCACACTATTATCGGGTAAATAGGCAGTAAGTAACCAACCCAATAAGTAGATAAAAGTAAGCACTAAGGCCAAGAGGGCTTCTTTGTGGGCCTGAACAAAACGCTTGTCCATCTGTTCTCCCAATCTTTATAGGATTAAAACGAATGGGAAGGATTGTACGGGAAAGTGAGAGGTGATTCAGTGAAAATTGATCATAAACTTATTGGTGGCATCAAATGATGAGGAATTGATTGGCGGTTAAGTGTGCTGCAGGAACTTATTTGGGTTATTTAATAGACTATTTAGTCGAATAAAAAAGGCATAGTCGATAAACTATGCCTTTTACTGATAAGCTAAAAAGATTAATTTTCAGTTAAACCTAGGCGTTTTTCTAGGTAGTGAATATTAGTACCACCTTTTTGGAATTGCTCATCATTCATAATGAATTGGTGTAGCTCAATATTGGTTTTAATGCCGTCAATAATAAGTTCTGCCAACGCATTTTTCATACGAGAAATCGCAATTTCACGTGTTTCACCGTAAGTGATCAATTTACCAATCATTGAATCATAGTGTGGTGGAACGGTGTAACCTGCGTAAATATGTGATTCCCAACGTACACCAAATCCGCCTGGTGAGTGGAAACGAGTGATGGTTCCCGGGCTTGGCAAGAAGGTTTTTGGATCTTCTGCGTTGATACGGCACTCAATAGCATGTCCATGAACGTGAATTTGATCTTGCGTGACCGATAATGGTAAGCCTGATGCAATACGCAGTTGCTCTTTGATAAGGTCAACACCGGTGATCATCTCAGTAACAGGGTGCTCAACCTGAATACGGGTATTCATTTCGATAAAGTAGAATTCGCCATTTTCATAGAGGAATTCAAACGTACCCGCACCGCGGTAGCCAATTTCAATACAGGCATTTGCACAGCGTTCACCGATATTTTTACGGATCTCAGGGGTAATACCCGGTGCTGGTGCTTCTTCAACTACTTTTTGGTGGCGACGTTGCATTGAGCAGTCACGTTCAGCTAAATAGATAGCATTACCTTGTCCATCGGCCATCACCTGAATTTCGACGTGGCGTGGATTTTCAAGGTATTTTTCCATATAGACCATATCGTTGCTAAATGCCGCTTTGGCTTCCGCACGGGTCATGGAGATTGCTTGCGCTAAGTCTTTTTCTGAGCGAACAACACGCATACCGCGACCACCGCCACCACCTGATGCTTTGATGATAACAGGGTAACCAATGCGTTTGGCGATTTCGATATTTTTGGCTGTATCGTTACCTAATGGGCCATCTGAGCCTGGTACACAAGGAACACCGGCTTTTTTCATCGCTTCAATAGCGGAAACTTTATCACCCATTAGGCGAATGGTTTCCGCTTTAGGGCCAATAAAAATAAAACCTGAGCGTTCAACTTGTTCGGCAAAATCGGCATTTTCAGACAGGAAGCCATATCCTGGGTGAATGGC
Source organism: Proteus sp. MB838 (assembly GCF_054767435.1). Taxonomy (NCBI): domain Bacteria; kingdom Pseudomonadati; phylum Pseudomonadota; class Gammaproteobacteria; order Enterobacterales; family Morganellaceae; genus Proteus; species Proteus sp. MB838. The sequence goes on along the minus strand of NZ_BAABMO010000025.1, from coordinate 28,892 downwards.
TTGCGCGCCACTTATTTCTGCCGCGGCAATAATTGCCGGAATATTTAAGTAACTTTTTGCTGAAGCAGCGGGACCAATACAGATAGTCTCGTCTGCCAGCAGAACGTGTTTTAAATCACGGTCTGCCGTGGAGTGAACGGCGACTGCTTTGATCCCAAGTTCCTTACAAGCTCTTAGGATACGCAGTGCAATTTCACCACGGTTGGCAATGAGGATTTTTTCTAGCATGGGCCTGCCTCGTTATTCGATGACAAAGAGTGGATCGTCAAACTCAATAGTATCGCCATCTTGGCAAAGGATAGATTTAACAACGCCCGCTTTATCAGATTCGATTTGGTTCATCATTTTCATTGCTTCAACGATACACAGTGTATCGCCAACATTGACTTGCTGACCCACTTCAACAAAGACTTTTGCTTCTGGGCTTGGTGAACGATAGAAGGTACCTACCATTGGTGAGCGAACAACATGGCCGCTAATTTCTTGCGTTGCTGTAGCCGCTGGTGTTTCTGGTGCTACAGGTGCAACAGCAGCTGCTAATGCAGGTTGAGGTGCTGCTGGTGCCGCAAAATATTGCTGAGGAGCCATTTGACCCTGAACGCCAGAGTTGCGACTGATGCGTACTGACTCTTCACCTTCAGAAATTTCCAGTTCAGAAATGCCAGACTCTTCGACTAGCTCGATCAGTTTTTTAATTTTACGAATATCCATGAGTTGATTCCGTACTCTTTTGATGTTTTTTATTAAGACAAGCGGTTGACCGCTGCCTGTAAAGCAAATCGATACCCTTCAGCACCTAATCCACAGATTACGCCAGTTGCGATATCAGAAAGATAAGAGTGGTGACGGAAAGGTTCCCGACTGTAGACATTGGATAGGTGAATTTCAATAAATGGAATATTCACCCCTAATAATGCATCACGCAGTGCAACACTGGTGTGCGTAAATGCTGCAGGGTTGATAAGAATATAATCAACATTTCCCCGCGCCGCATGAATTTTATTTATTAGCTCATGTTCAGCATTTGATTGAAAATGAGTCAGTTTCACATTTAATGCTTGAGCATCCGCTGACAAACTTTGAACAATATCATTCAGAGTTAGGTGTCCGTAAGTTTCCGGCTCTCTAGTGCCAAGCAGGTTTAAGTTCGGACCATTCAGGAGCAAAATATGAAAATTTTCCGACATTATGCTTCTATCTCCGTCAATTCGTCAACGAAATGACAAAATAACCTGTGCTTTTCGTTTTGTCATCTTTTATTGTATCGAATGTTACGATACAAATCACAAAGTCCGACATTATAGACATTTCACAGAAGATAACAGCAAAATACTGGTCTAATCAGGGAAAGATGGGATTATTTTGATGAAAAGTTAAAAGTTTTTACAAGATTGTAAAACCAAGAAAGTAAAATAAACAGAAGTTTAAAAAATAATCATAACATGACGTTATTTATTGATGTGACAGGAAATCTACGCTTCTTTGAGCTAGATCGATAATATATGTTATAAATGTGATCTAGATCACATTACTAACCAGGCTTAATATTAAAAACGCAATAATCTGGCATTAAATTAATCCGTTTAATGCCAGAAATTAGCTCAAAATCATGATAAATAATTACAACTTAACTAAGGTTCTACCTGTTACTTGATTATCCATTATCATCTGAGCATAGCGTGGCACCTCATCGAGTGTAATTTCGGTTACTGTTTGCTGATAAAATGTATCAGGCAATAGCTGTAGTAAACGTTGCCATACTTGAGCGCGTTTTTCTGCTGGATAATAGACGGAATCGATACCTTGCAGACGAACATTGCGTAAAATAAATGGCATGACTGTAGTAGGTAACGTATATCCTCCTGCTAATCCACAGGCGGCAACGGTGCCATTGTAATGTGTTTGTGACAAGATATTGGCAAGGATTTGTCCACCTACGGTATCAATAGCGCCTGCCCAACGCTGTTTATCTAACGCTTTACCCGCAGCCTCAAATGCTTCACGGGTGATAATATGCTCGGCCCCCAGTTTACGTAAATAATCGTGATTGCTGGCTCTGCCACTGAGAGCGGTAACCTGATAGCCAAGTGCGGTTAATAAACTAATTGCGGTGCTACCGACACCACCGCTGGCACCTGTAACTAAAATCTCACCACTATCGGGTGTTATGCCACCTTGTTCTAACGCCATCACACAAAGCATGGCAGTAAAACCAGCGGTACCAATGATCATGGCATTTTTTAACGACAGTCCTTCAGGCAGCGCCGTTAACCAATCACCTTTAACGCCCGCTTTTTGTGCTAAACCGCCCCAGTGGTTTTCACCTACCCCCCAACCGGTTAGTAACACATGTTGTCCAATATGAAAGCGGGGATCTTCTGTATGGTGAACCACTCCTGAAAAATCGATACCGGGAACCATTGGAAATTGGCGTAGAATTTTTCCTTTACCTGTTATGGCTAAGCCATCTTTGTAGTTTAGTGTCGAGTAGTGGACATCAACAATGACCTCATGAATAGGGAGTTGTGATTCATCGATATGTTGGACGCCGGCGCTAAGTTTATCGCTGTGTTGTTCGACTAATAATGCTTTCATGATGACCTCTTATTGCTATCCGTTTCTGTCATGATAGGTGATTTTTTAGCAAGCGTTGTGATTGTGCACAATATCTCGTGTAATAATGAGACAAATTAACGCTTTTTAGTGTATAAACGATGGGTTCTATGTTCATTTAAGCAGAGATTATTCTGAGTTTTACATTTTTGTTGTGAGTTGATACTTAAAATATTTTACGATTGGGCCAAAAATAACATTTATCTTCGTTTATTGAAATTAAGCTAATAGGTTGTTTTGGCCACCATCAAGATGAGTATGATGATCGCTATCTTCATCAAATGATGGGGTAAATGTTATCGAAAATAGATATTGCTGATGTGAATAATTAAATGAATAAATTTTATTTGAACTTGAACCCTTACTTTTGTGTCACAGTGTGGCAACCAAGTAAGATTTTTCTTTGTCGATATCTACGTGATTTGTATTGTGATTAAGTCAAATAAATCTTACGTAGGATCGAATTTATGCGTTAATCGTTTTAATTAGCCCATTTTTATGCAGTTTTTTTCTGCTCCAATTGGGAAAAGTAACGTAGAATATTGTGCCTTTATGATTATTCACGTGTCCACTTTTAACTAAGTAGCGGATCGCGCCTTGTCGCTGCTTATTGTGGTTGGTAGAGTAGACGGATTTTTCCGTCCCGGCTTGCAGGATTATCCTTTCGTATGTTTAAAAAATTTCGTGGCATGTTTTCCAACGATCTGTCTATTGACTTGGGTACCGCCAATACCCTGATTTATGTCAAAGGACAAGGTATTGTTCTCGATGAACCTTCTGTAGTTGCGATCCGCCAAGATCGCGCAGGTACATCAAAAAGTGTTGCAGCCGTCGGGCATGAAGCCAAACAGATGCTAGGGCGTACACCTGGGAATATCGCAGCTATTCGTCCAATGAAAGACGGTGTTATTGCTGATTTTTATGTAACCGAAAAAATGCTTCAACACTTCATAAAACAGGTTCATAACAACAGCTTTATGCGTCCAAGCCCTCGTGTATTAGTGTGTGTACCTGTTGGTGCGACACAAGTTGAGCGTAGGGCTATCCGCGAGTCGGCACTTAGTGCGGGTGCTCGCGAAGTCTTTTTAATTGAAGAACCTATGTCTGCTGCAATTGGTGCAGGTTTACCGGTATCTGAAGCGACGGGTTCAATGGTCGTTGATATTGGTGGTGGGACTACAGAAGTTGCGGTTATCTCATTAAATGGTGTGGTTTATTCCTCTTCTGTACGTATTGGGGGAGACCGTTTTGATGAAGCTATCATTAATTATGTACGTCGTAACTACGGTTCATTGATCGGTGAAGCAACCGCTGAGCGTATTAAGCATGATATTGGCTCTGCTTATCCTTCAGGCGAATTAAATGAGATTGAAGTACGTGGACGTAATTTAGCGGAAGGGGTACCACGTAGCTTTACTTTAAATTCCAATGAGATCCTCGAAGCTTTACAAGAGCCATTAACAGGTATTGTAAGTGCTGTGATGGTTGCCTTAGAACAGTGTCCGCCAGAGCTTGCTTCTGATATTTCAGAACGAGGTATGGTCTTAACGGGGGGTGGGGCACTGTTACGTAACCTAGACCGTTTATTAATGGAAGAAACAGGTATTCCTGTTATTGTGGCTGAAGATCCGCTTACCTGTGTGGCTCGTGGTGGTGGTAAAGCATTAGAAATGATCGATATGCACGGTGGCGATCTATTTAGCGAAGATTAATATTATTGTGCGAGTAAGGGAGAAAGGATTCCCCCTTAATCACAATATAACAATATTAACACCTGTTCTTTTACTTCTCCGTGTGAGTGATCTTAGAGTTTATGAAGCCTATTTTTAGTCGGGGGCCTTCCCTGCAACTAAGATTAATAATCGCTGTGATTATCGCGATATCGTTGTTAATTGCTGATAATCGCATAGGTGCTTTTTCAAAAGTCCGTCAGTATTTGGATACTGCTGTGAGTCCTTTCTATTTTCTTGCAAATGGGCCTCGTCGTTTCCTTGATCAACTCTCTGAAACCTTTGCAACTCGCGAACGTTTACAATTTGAAAATCAAGCGCTAAGAAAAGAGCTTCTTGTTCGCAGTGGTGAAAGTCAGCTACTGGAACAATTTAAACAAGAAAATGCCCGCTTACGAGAATTACTTGGTTCACCTTTACGTCAAAATGAGCAAATGACGGTAACACAAGTGTTGTCTGGTAATAGTACGCCTTATCGAGATCAAGTGGTGATAGACAAAGGCACTAATGATGGGGTGTATGAAGGTCAGCCTGTTATTAGTGATAAAGGCGTTGTTGGACAAGTTATTGCCGTAAGTGAGTTAACCAGCCGAGTACTGTTAATTTGTGATACCTCTCATGCATTACCGGTACAAGTATTACGCAATGATATTCGCGTTATTGCCTCAGGGGCTGGGTGTGCGGATGATCTACTGTTAGAGGCACTACCTGCGAATATCGATATTCGTGTAGGGGATGTGTTAGTCACCTCAGGATTAGGGGGACGCTTTCCTGAAGGTTATCCTGTTGGGGTTGTTTCTTCGGTAAAAGTCGATAATCAACGTGCTTATTCGGTGATTAATGTGCGACCTTCTGCTGAATTACAACGTTTACGTTATCTGTTGCTATTATGGAACGCCTCAGAGAAGAAACAAGCGCCACCGTTACCTTCAGAGGTTTACCGTGCTGCCAATGAACGTTTGATGCAATTAATGCCACAGGTACTGCCTAACTATGAACAAGCGGGGCCACCACTGCCTCGTTCTATGTCACAAGAGCCAACGGAAAATAGCGCCACCCCAAGTGATATAGCACCAGTAGCACCAACGGAAAACAGTAAACCTCAACCTAATACGAATCGAGGTAGATAGTGACAATCAATCCTTATCGTAGCCGTGGGCGTTGGATTATTTGGCTCTCGTTTCTAATAGCTTTGGTGTTACAAATTATGCCTTGGCCTGAGCAACTAGAAGTTTATCGCCCTATTTGGCCAGTGTTGTTTCTGATTTATTGGATAACGTCATTACCTCATCGTATTAGCGTTGGAACAGCATTTGTTCTTGGGATGAGCATGGACTTAGTGCAAGGGACAACATTAGGCGTAAATGCGTTGGCTTATACCCTAGTAAGTTATGTTATCGCCTTTAAATATCAATTATTTTGTAACTTAGCGTTATGGCAACAGTCATTAGTGGTAATGTTAGCGATTGGCGTGGTTGATCTTACTGTATTTTGGGCAGAATTTTTGCTTTCTCCCGTGACTTTTCACCCACAAGTATTCTGGAATAGTCCAGTCAGTGGTATTCTTTGGCCATGGCTTTATTTTTTGCTTCGCAAAGTCCGTCACCAGTTTTCAGTTCATTAACCTCTCTGGATCATGACGGTATTTTTGTGTCACCGTCATGAGGATATTATTGTGATCACTCTTTACCTTGCATCGAGTTCCCCCAGAAGGCGAGAGCTTCTGTCACTGTTGGATGTTCAATTTAGCACCATTACACCGGCAATTGATGAAATTTGGCAACAAGGTGAAGCACCGGAAGATTATGTTATCCGTTTGGCGAGAGAGAAATCTCAAGAGGGGGTACGTCAAGCGACAAATGACTATCCAGTATTAGGCTCTGATACTATCGTAGTTCAAGCAGGTCGTATTCTGGAAAAACCACGAGATAAAGCGCATGCAGCACAAATGCTAAGTAATCTTTCAGGTGCAACCCACCAAGTGATGACGGCGATTGCTATTTCAGATAAAACCCGAACAATAAGCCAATTAGTTGTCACGGATGTGACTTTTAGAAAGATGACAGAAAGTGAAATTAGTGCGTATATTGAAACGGGAGAGCCAATGGATAAAGCTGGCGCTTACGGTATTCAGGGAAAAGGAGGCCGTTTTGTACAACGGATTGAGGGTAGCTATCATGCTGTTGTCGGCTTACCGCTTGTTGAAACCGAAGCATTGATAGCTCAATTTTTGTCTCTAGCGAATGATAAGGAGATTTCATGACAGCAGAGCTATTAGTGAATGTGACTCCCTCTGAAACCCGAGTGGCCTATATCAGCGGGGGCATACTACAAGAGATCCACGTTGAAAGAGAAGCCAAACGAGGTCTTGTCGGAAACATCTACAAAGGTCGGGTAAGTCGTGTATTACCTGGGATGCAAGCTGCATTTATTGACATTGGGCTTGAGAAAGCCGCTTTTTTACATGCTTCTGATATTATGCCTCACACGGAATGTATCGCGGGTGAAGAGCAGAAAAAATTTAATGTTCGTGATATTGCGCAACTTGTACATCAAGGTCAGGACTTGATTGTACAAGTGGTGAAAGATCCTCTAGGTACAAAAGGGGCACGTCTTACAACAGATATCACATTACCATCACGTTACTTGGTGTTTATGCCGGGGGCTTCTCATGTGGGTGTTTCACAACGTATTGAAAGTGAAGAAGAACGTGAGCGCTTAAAACACTTGGTAGAAGAGTATTGTGATGAAAATGGTGGGTTTATTATTCGCACCGCCGCTGAAGGTGTCGGCGAACATGAAATAAAACAAGATGCTGCTTTTTTAAAGCGCCTATGGAATAAAATCATTGAGCGTAAAAAAAGAAATAAAACGCGCATTCAAATTTATGGCGAGCTCGCTTTAGCACAACGTATTCTACGTGATTTTGCAGGGGCTGAATTAGATAGCATTCGAGTTGACTCTAAATTGACTTATCATCAATTACAGGAGTTTATTGGTGAGTATATTCCTGAATTAACCGCTAAACTTGAATTACACCAAGGTAATCAACCTATTTTCGATCTCTACGGGGTTGAAAGTGAAATTCAGCGCGCGTTAGAGCGAAAGGTTGAGTTAAAATCAGGAGGCTATCTGATTATCGACCAAACCGAAGCAATGACAACGATTGATATCAATACGGGCGCTTTTGTTGGTCATCGTAATTTAGAAGAGACGATTTTTAATACCAATGTTGAGGCGAGTCAGGCGATAGCGCGGCAACTGAGATTACGTAATTTAGGCGGCATTATCATTATTGATTTTATTGATATGAGTAATGAAGATCATCGCCGTAGAGTATTAGCTTCCTTAGAACAAGCATTGAGCAAAGATCGCGTGAAAACGACCATCAATGGTTTTTCACAATTAGGTTTGGTTGAGATGACACGTAAACGAACCCGTGAAAGTCTCGAGCATGTACTTTGTGATGACTGTCCTACTTGCCAAGGCCGTGGTACAGTAAAATCAGTTGAAACGGTATGTTATGAAATATTACGAGAAATTGTTCGTGTTCATAAAACCATAGACGCAGATCGCTTTTTGGTTTATGCCGCCCCCGCTGTTGTGGAAGCACTAAAAGGTGATGAATCACATGCTTTAGCCGAAGTGGAAATTTTTGTTGGGAAGCAAGTCAAAGTGCAAACTGAGCTACTCTATAGTCAGGAGCAGTTTGATGTGGTGATGATGTAATGGATTCGCCTTGCTAATAAATATGATGGCAGAAAGGAGACTAAATGAAGCGGCTGTCTAAATCTTTATTATTGATAACCCTTTTTTGCCTGATTATTTTCGCCGTAGTATTAAGTGGATTTCGTTATTTTCTGCCTCGTTTAGATAATTATCGTCCTGAAATTGAAACCTATTTATCTAAACAGTTCAATAGCCCAGTCACCATGACACAGGTGAAAGGGGAATGGCAAAACTTTGGTCCTGATATCCAAATTACTGGGCTGTATATTGATAATAACAGTGTTGAAGTGAGTGCTGAACAGATCATTTTCTCTTTTGATGTTTGGCGTTCACTGCTTCATTTTCAACTCTATTTTCGTGAATTAACCTTTGAACAATTAGCAGTAAATTACAAAAAGCCTATTTTTACTGGGCAAAATGGTGATATTACTTTCACTGAACCCGATGATATCTCTTCCATTTTCTTAAAACAGTTTGACCGATTTAAATTGGTTGATAGCCGTTTCGTGTTTTTATCACCTTCTGGTGACACTAGCACGCTCCATATTCCCGAATTAATGTGGCTCAATCAGAAAAACCGCCATCGTGCGCAAGGGGAAGTTACTTTAGATACCCCAATAAATCACTATGGTGGACTAAAAGTACGTCTTGATCTCTATACGAAAAAGCAGGGGGCACTGGATAAAGGACAGGTGTTTGTCACCGCTGATGAGGTTGATATTTCCCCTTGGTTAAGCCAATGGGTTAAAAGTAACAGTGGTCTTGGTGAAGCGAAAGCCAGCCTATCTAATTGGATAGAGATCAGCAATGGGCGGATCACGGGTAGCCAGTTACAAATCCATCAAGGTGAAATGGATTGGCGTAATGAAGGGCGCACACATGTATTAAAGGTAGAAGATTTAATTCTACGTATGAGACGCCAAGAAAATGGCTGGCTTGCTGATATCCCTTATACCAGAAAAATAACGATGGATGGTGATGAATGGCCAGATGGTTATTTAGCGGTACTTTATCAACCTAAAGAAAAACAACAGGATGAAGCTTGGCGTATCCGTGCTAAAAATATTGAATTAGAACGGTTATCTGCGTTATTGCCTTTGTTCTCCTTTTTAACGCCTAATGTCGTGCGCCAATGGCAGTATCGTCAATTTTCTGGCATGGTCGACTCATTTGCTCTTGATTTAACTCCCGATGATTTTAAACGTAGTGCCATTGATATCAGTTGGCAAAATGTTGCTTGGAAACGCTGGCAAGAAATCCCTTCTGTGGCACATTTTAATGGTCATTTAAAGGGCACATTACAGCAAGGAACGCTTAATTTTGCGCTTAATAACAGTGAAATTGATACTGCTGGGCTTTTTAAAGCGCCACTTAATATAGAAAAAGGCACTGGTACGGTTTACTGGCAGCATCAGGGAGATTCTCTGTCGTTATGGAGTCAAGGGATTGATATAAAAGCCACCTCCGCTTGGGTTGCCGGTGATTTTCGTTATCAAAAACAAGGAGAGCATCAACAACTGTCTATTCTTTCGGGAGTGAATGTGACCGATGCCGGTGAGACATGGCGCTATTTACCTGAAAAATATGTCGGTAAAGATTTAACACAATATCTCTCTGACGCGATTATTGCCGGAAACGTTAAAAACGGTACGTTTATTTTTCATGGTGATCCGCGGGATTTCCCTTTTGAACAACATAATGGTTGGTTTCAAGTCTATGCCCCAGTAAAACAGGCGACCTTCAAATATGATAGTGAATGGCCGGCACTGTTTGATCTTAATGTTAATCTTAATTTTAAGAATAACGGCTTATGGATGTCCTCTGATAATGTTCAGGTTGGTAAAGCCACCGCTAAAAACTTGACGGCGATTATTGAGGACTATAACAAAGAAAAAATTGTTATTGATGCAGATATTGAAGCTACGGGGGATGATTTAAAAGAGTATTTTCTAGCTTCGCAAATGGCAACGATTGGCCATACACTTGAAATACTAAAAGTGGCTGGAAAAATTAACGGGAGTTTGCATCTCGACATTCCTTTTGATGGCGAGCAGGTGGTCGCTTCTGGTCAGGTAAACTTAAACAATAACGATGTCACATTAGCCTTTATGGATACCACCCTAGAAGGTGTTACGGGACAATTTCGTTACCATAATGATAAATTAGAGAGTGATACTTTAACCGCGAATTGGTTTGGTCAACCTCTGGCATTTTCTTTTGCTGGTGGTGATCAACGGGATGCTTATCAAGTTGGTGTTGATCTAAAAGGACAATGGGATATCGCGAAAATTAAGGGATTACCTAATGATATACAACATAAATTAAGTGGTTTTTTACCTTGGCATGGCGCGGTGAGTGTTAATATTCCAGAAACAGCGGATGTTAATTATCAAGTGGATCTGACCGGACAAGTGAATGCGCTACAAAGTCAGTTAGCTGCGCCAAGTACCGATGACTTTAAAAACGCTTCCCCCATTGTGATTTCAGCAAAAGGGAATAGTGAAAAACTTAACGTTAGTGCCGATGCACAAGATCAGTGGTCATTAAATAGTGAATGGGCGTTAGGTGAACCATTACGTCTATTACAAGGTAATTTAGTCTCTTCCTCGCTCACACTACCTCAATTAAATGATCAATCACGATTGACTATTGCTTTGCAGGGATTGCAAGGCGATAAATGGCTACCTACTTTAATGGCTTTTTCATCATTAGCCCCTTCTGAAAACGCGATACGTTTCCCTACCAATATTCATATTAGTTTGTCTGAACTTAATTTTGCTGGTCAGCAATGGATTGCGCCACAAACAGAAATTATGCGTGCTGATGATGGCGTAAAATTATCCTTCTCAGGGAGTGAGTTACGAGGTGACTTATTTGTACCCAATACGGCACAACCTTGGCAGGTGAATATTACCTATCTCTATTTTAATGGCGCTAGCCCAACAGAAGAAAATAAATCCTTAAAAATGGCAAATGTGCCTGATGCCAAAAAAGCAGTTCAATTTTCACTTAAAGATATTCCTGCTATCAATTTCGCCTGCCAAGAGTGTTGGGTGAATGGATTATTACTAGGGAATATTGAAGGTGCAATACAGCCTCGTGACGGAGCATTATTGTTAACTGCAGGTAAGCTTAAAAATAGCAGTGGCGAGCTATCTGTGAGTGGTGTGTGGTCAGAAGATAGTTTAGGCAACAGTATCACTAAGTTGGCAGGTAAACTAACGGCACCGGAAGTCGATGAAATGGCGGCTTACTTTGGTTATATCATTCCGATTGTTCAGTCACCACTTACGGCAGATTTCTCACTGCAGTGGCACAATACCCCTTGGAATTTTGATCTAAAAACACTCAATGGTGAAGTGAATGCTTCTCTTGGAAAAGGGCGTATTGAAAAGGTGGATGTTGGGCAAGCGGGAAAATTATTACGTCTAGTCAGTTTTGATGCTCTGCTACGTAAGTTGCAATTCGACTTTAGAGATACTTTTAGTGATAATTTTGAGTATGATTCCATTAAAGGTGATCTGACGGTTAAACAAGGTGTTTTAAACGCGAAAAGTGTTGCTGTAGATGGTGTTATTGCCGATATTGCTATAAAAGGTCAAGTGGATCTGTTGGCGCGTAAAATGGACTTACAAGTAGTGGTAACTCCTGAAATATCAGCTACAGTAGGCGTTGCTACCGCATTTGCTATTAACCCCATCGCTGGTGCTGCTGTATTTGCAGCTTCAAAAGTACTGGGGCCACTTTGGAGTAAGATTTCAGTTATACGTTATCATGTTACCGGAACGGTAGAACAACCCAAGATTGACGAAGTACTGCGTCAACTTAAGGAGGATCAGGCGTTATGAAAAAAGTTAATGTCGCACTTTTGCAGCTTTGTAGCGGAAAAAATATAAAAAATAATCTGGCGCAAATAGAGCAACAGATTAAGCAACTCCCCGATTCAGTCAAGCTTGTATTAACGCCTGAAAATGCATTACTTTTCTCCAGCGCAAAAGATTATCATAAACATGCTGAAATTCAGGGGAAAGGGCCATTACAAAATGCGATTGCTAATATGGCGCAGCGCTATAAGGTGTGGATCTTAGTGGGTTCAATGCCATTGATTAGCCGAGATTCTCCTGAGCAAATCACCAGTAGTAGTTTAGTTTTTGATGATGAAGGGGTGATCCGCGCTCGTTATGACAAAATTCATATGTTTGATGTGAACATTGATGATGAACAAGGCGAATATAATGAATCAGCCATTTATCAACGTGGTGAACGCTTGACTGTAGTGGATACACCTGTGGGGAAATTAGGTTTAACGATTTGTTATGATTTACGTTTTCCCGGTCTTTTCCAAGCATTAAGAGAAAAAGGTGCTGAAATTATTTCTGTACCGGCAGCCTTTACTCGTTTAACAGGTAAAGCGCACTGGGAGCCATTGTTACGCGCGCGGGCTATTGAAAATCAGTGTATTATTTTGGCACCGGCTCAAGTCGGTACCCATGATGCTCGTCGCACATGGGGTCATACAATGGCAGTGGATGGTTGGGGGAAAGTATTGAAAAAGAACCCTGATGCGGTCAGTGCCCTAACGCTCAATATTCGAGTCGATAGTTTAGAAGGTATGCGTGAACAGATACGGGTTGTGAAACATAATCGCTTTCGCCCGAAACTGACACACTTAATAAAAAAAGTTAAGGATAAAAAAGAATTATGAGTTTAGCTGTTGTCAGCGAAAGTCTGTTGGAAGCGAACAACCTGAGTTTAGATGATTTAGCATCGACACTAGAGCAGCTTGCACAGCGTCAAATTGATTATGGTGATCTTTATTTTCAATCAAGCTACCACGAAGCATGGATATTAGATGATCAGATAATTAAAGATGGCTCTTACAATATTGACCAAGGGGTTGGCGTTAGAGCGATTTATGGTGAAAAAACAGGTTTTGCTTATGCAGACCAATTAACACTCAACGCACTTAACCAAAGTGCTCATGCTGCGCGTAGTATTGTGCAAGCACAAGGCAATGGGCAGATCCATACACTGGGTGCTATTCAACATACTCCGTTATACAACCTAAATGATCCATTACAAAGTTTGTCTCGTGAAGAAAAAATAGCACTATTACATGACGTTGATCGTGTGGCACGGGCTGAAGATAAACGTGTTAAACAAGTCAATGCCTCATTAACGGGAGTGTATGAGCATGTGCTAGTTGCTGCAACGGATGGTACTTTAGCGGCGGATGTGCGTCCTCTTGTACGTCTTTCAGTAAGCGTACTGGTCGAAGATGACGGTAAACGTGAACGTGGTTCGAGTGGTGGCGGTGGTCGTTTTGGTTATGATTATTTTCTGACTAAAGAAAATGGCGAAACCCATGCAGCGACTTATGCCCGTGAAGCGGTACGCATGGCATTAGTTAATTTATCGGCTATTGCTGCACCAGCAGGTACAATGCCTGTGGTTTTAGGCGCCGGATGGCCCGGTGTTTTATTACATGAAGCTGTTGGACATGGTTTAGAAGGTGATTTTAATCGTCGTCAAACATCGGTATTCTCTGGGCGTATTGGCGATAAGGTGACTTCTGAGTTATGTACTATCGTGGATGATGGTTCAATTGAAGGCCGACGAGGCTCCGTGGCGATTGATGATGAAGGCGTACCAGGCCAATACAACGTATTAATCGAAAATGGCATCTTAAAAGGCTATATGCAAGATAAGATGAATGCGCGTTTAATGGGGGTAAAACCGACGGGCAATGGGCGTCGTGAATCCTATGCACATTTGCCAATGCCACGTATGACCAACACCTATATGCTTGCGGGTAAATCTTCTCCTGAAGAGATCATCGCCAGTGTCGATCGCGGTATTTATGCGCCAAACTTTGGTGGTGGGCAAGTTGATATTACCTCCGGTAAGTTTGTTTTCTCAACTTCAGAAGCCTATTTAATTGAAAAGGGTAAAATTACTAAACCAATTAAAGGCGCAACCTTGATAGGTTCAGGTATTGAAGCGATGCAACAAGTTTCTATGGTGGGTAATGATCTCGCATTAGATAAAGGTGTCGGGGTGTGTGGCAAAGAGGGGCAAAGCTTGCCGGTAGGGGTTGGGCAACCGACACTGAAATTGGATAAGTTAACCGTTGGTGGTACTGCTTAACACTTGTTATTGTTATCTATTTATACAAATTACCCCAATAAAACTCCATCGCTATGATGGAGTTTCTATTTAAGTGAGTAAATGGAGCTATTTATGGGCAAACGTCTATTCCCTGTTCTTATTGTTGTGGCTGTTTTATTTTTTGTTCTGTATAAAGGATTAGTACCTGAAACGCAGATACCAGCAACAGCGCCTCCTACATCGACAACATCTACATCGTCAAAGAGTTCAATCAGTCAGCCTGAGTCTCAACGTCCTTTAGCAATTGATGAAAAGACACAAGCTAATAAAGTGGCTGATTATTTGCAACAACACGCTCGCTTACCTGATTTTTATATCAGCAAAAAAGAGGCTCGAGCTAAAGGTTGGAATGCGAAAGCGGGCAATTTATGTGACGTTTTACCAGGACGGGCGATTGGTGGTGATCGCTTTATGAACCGTGAAAAACAGTTACCTGAAGAAGCAGGGCGCCAATGGTTTGAAGCAGATGTCAATTATCAATGTGGACATCGTGGTAGCGATCGCCTGCTATATTCTAATGACGGATTAATTTATTTAACCACCGATCATTACCGTACCATGCAAAGAGTTGCACCTTAATGAAACAGATTATTTTTGATTTCAGCACATTGGCGGATCGAGATGCTTTTTATCATCAGTTTGCTCAGCAATTTCAATTAGATGAAGCATTCGGTAATAATCTTGATGCGTTATGGGATGTATTAACAGGAGAAATTGAATTGCCTGTTAATATTGTTTTCAGACATGCACCGCATCATTCCCGCACCTTCCAGCCCATTATTGAGATAATGCAAGAAGCGCAAGAGACGCTGGGTAAAGAGCTATTTCGCTTTCATTGTGAACATAAAAAAGCTAAGTAGAGCTAGCTGAAAGCCCATAAGTATTACAAGGTATCCTGAAAACCGCAGTGGTATCATGATTTAGCACTGCGTTTTCAGGAGCATCAGTCGTTAAGCTGACTCTGAGAGATCTTTTAGATATTGAAACAATAAGCGGAATGATTTTGGCGGTTTATTGGCTTCTTTCTCTTTTTTAGCATTACGAATAAGTGTGCGTAATTGCTGGCGATCGGCCATAGGATAAAGCGCTACCACTTCCTCAATCACTTCATTACCACCGTCAATCAGACGTGTACGCAGATCTTCTAGTTTATGTAACACTAAAATTTGCTGATTATGGCGATTTTTTAGTTTATCTAGTGCTTGGCGGATCGGCTCTTCATCAACATTACGGAGTAACTTACCGATATATTGAATTTGGCGACGACGCGCTTCGCGTTGTACCTTTTGCGCCAATTTAATTGAAGCGAGTAGTTTTTCATCAAGAGGAACACGTTCAAGCTCTTGAGTACTTAACTCAACAAGTTCGGTGCCTAATTTCTTTAACGCTTCAGCATCACGTTTAATTTCACTTTTGCTGACCCAAATGATCTCTTCCTCTTCTTCCTCTTCTAACGGTGTATTGTCAAATTCAGGATTGAGGTAGTGCCACTCTTCTGGCTGCTTTGCCATAATAAAAATTCCTGTTGCAGAGTAAGCCGGGAGTGTGATTTGGTGAATGACCAAAAGCCCGACGGGTGATAACATTCATATATCTTCTATTGTAACTGGGAAAATCGCTTGTTGACCACCTGTCAATTGATTTACTTTAGCAAAAATAAGTAAAAAGTGATGTTCTCCTTAGGAAAATGGTTCTCAATGAATAATACAGATCAGGTAAAACAGCTGGAAGAGGCAGTTTCTCTTGCACTGGAGATCGCCTCAAAACAGTGTGACGGTGCAGAAGTTGCAATTAATAAATCAACAGGCATAAGCGTTAGTACACGCTATGGTGAAGTAGAAAATGTTGAATTTAATAGTGATGGTGCCTTAGGGATCACCGTCTATCAGCAACAACGTAAAGGGAGTGCATCTTCTACAGATTTAAGTCCTGATGCGATTAAACGTGCAGTACAAGCGGCGGTAGATATTGCGCGCTACACTTCTGTTGATCCTTATGCAGGGCCTGCTGATAAAGCCCTGTTAGCCTTCGATGCCCCTTTTCTTGATCTCTACCACCCAACAGACATAACAGCAGATAAAGCGATTGAGCTGGCGTCTCGAGCGGAGCAAGCTGCATTAGACAGTGATAGCCGTATCGTCAATACCGAAGGGGGAAGCTTTAATAGTCATAGTGGAACTCGCGTCTTTGGTAACAGCCTTGGTTTATTAAAAAGCTACTCTTCATCTCGTTATTCAATGTCGAGTTGCGTTATCGCTCGTGAGGGTGAGGATATGGAGCGCGATTATGCCTATACCATTAGTCGCCGTTTTGAGGCATTACAATCTCCTGAATGGGTAGGACAAGAGTGTGCACGCCGTACCTTATCTCGTCTAGCTCCCCGTAAATTATCCACCATGAAGGCGCCTGTTCTCTTCTCAGCGGAAGTAGCAACGGGGATCTTCGGTCATTTAGTGGCAGCCATCAGTGGTAGCATGATCTACCGTGAGTCATCTTGTTTGTTAGATAGCTTAGGAAAACAGATTTTCCCTCAATGGTTAAATATTCAAGAGCGTCCACATATTGTGGGAGGATTAGCATCAACGCCTTTTGATAGTGAAGGGGTACGCACATCAGATGCAGATATTATTAAAGATGGGGTACTGCAAGAGTGGCTCCTTACTAGCTATTCCGCAAGAAAATTAGGGTTAAAAAGCAATGGACATGCGGGGGGCATTCATAACTGGCGTATCCCAGGGCAAGGTCTCTCCTTTGATGAGTTGTTAAAAGAGATGGGCACAGGGCTTGTGGTCACTGAGTTAATGGGACAAGGGGTTAGCACGGTGACAGGGGATTATTCCCGTGGTGCGAGCGGTTTCTGGGTCGAAAATGGTGAAATTCAGTATCCAGTGAGTGAAGTGACTATTGCCGGTAACTTGAAAGAGATGTGGGCGAATATTGCCACAATAGGTGATGATATTGAAACACGCAGTAATATTCAGTGTGGATCACTACTATTACCAGAAATGAGTATCGCAGGTCAGTAGCACCTTGCCTTTAATCTCAGCCCATAAGTGGGCTGAGATATCGCGCTTACTTGTATTTTATTGCGTTAATAAGATAAAAAATAACACGCGAACCTTCAGCATTGCTTAACGGTGTAATTCACCAGCAGCTTCAGGTTGGTAGAGAATTTCTAATACTTTGACCTTAGTTTCAAGGCCATTAGGAAGCTGCCAACTGATCTCATCATTGATAGCTAAACCTAATAGTGCCGCCCCCATTGGCGCCATGACTGATAATTCAGTCGCACTATCTTTTAATGAAGCAGGGTAAACTAAAGTACGAATACGCTCTTCATTATTTTTTAAGTCCATAAAACGGACTTTGCTGTTCATGGTGACGATGTTAGCAGGGATATCAGCTGGTGTAACAATGTCAGCACGATCTAACTCTTCATTTAAAGCTTCTGCAATTGGGCTGTCTGCAAAGGCAGGTTGCTCTAGTAATGAATCTAAACGTTCTGCATCAAGTTCATTGATGATAATTGTTGGCTTTGTCATACCACACTCCAATTTGTTCCAATGCAAAACAACACCCCCACGGATTAGGTGGGGGTGTTGTTAAACTCTATGTAAGATAATAGGCGGTTCTGTAGCAAAAAGAAAGAGGCAGTGATCACAGTCTCTTTCTGGGATTTTTGTTAAGAAATGCTAATCTATTGTTTTTAATTAGAATTAATCTTCATCAAACCCTGATTCAAATAATGCAATAATCGCATCAATCGCTTCTTTTTCATCACAGCCACTGGCTTCTATATCGATGTGACTGCCTTGTTCGGAATCTAACATCAACATCGCAATCACACTATCTGCTTGCGCCTCAACGCCTTCATGGTTACGTAACGTCACCGTTGATTGAAATGTATTGACCAAATCAAACAATTTCATGGCAGGCCTTGCATGCATGCCTAAACGGTTTTTTATCGCTACGCGTCGATATTGGGTCATTTGCGCTTTTCAAGTGTTCTATGGCGTGATTGTACGTTTTTCCCTCTAGAGCGGAAATAGTCAGCCAGTTGTTCAGCCACGTAAACAGAACGATGTTTGCCGCCAGTACAACCAATAGCAACAGTTAGGTAACTACGATTATTCGTCTCTAACATCGGTAGCCAAAGTTCTAGATAACTTCTTGTTTGATAAATAAAGTTATGCACTTCGGTATGGCGATCGAGGAAGGCTGCGACTGGACGATCTAACCCCGTCATTGGGCGTAATTTGGGATCCCAGTGGGGATTAGGTAAAAATCGTACATCAAAGACATAATCAGCATCGATAGGAATACCATGTTTAAAACCGAAAGACTCAAATACCATGGTCAATTCGCGTTCACGTTTACCGAGTAAGCGTGTACGTAGCATTTCGGCTAATTCATGCACTGACATCTCTGAGGTATCAATAATCAGGTCAGCCCGTGATCGTAAAGGTTCGAGCAGATCACTCTCTGTATCAATCGCCATTTCTAGCGAGAGGTTTTTCGTTGAAAGAGGGTGTAAGCGTCGAGTATCACTATAACGGCGGATCAGCGTATTTCTATCAGCATCTAAAAATAACAGTTGTGGAGAATATTCCGCGGGTAAACTTTCCAGCGCCTTTTCGAAAATCTCCGGTGATTCTGGCATATTACGTACGTCAATACTGACTGCGGCAGCGGCAGCATCACGCTCAGCCAGTGTTTTCGCAAGCTCCGGTAACAGATCGACAGGTAAGTTATCAACGCAATAAAATCCCATGTCCTCAAGCGCACGCAAAGCGACTGACTTACCTGAACCAGAGCGTCCGCTGACTATCATCAGCACCATGAGGTAGCTCCCCTTAATTTCCCAGTGATGAATATCATTCCACTGTATGCTATTCGCGTCCTGATAAACCCAAACCCATTAGGTTTATTCTGTGATAATCTGATAAAGCTCTTCATCACTTTGTGCGGAGCGTAGTCGGCGACATAAATTTTTGTCAGCCAACTGTTTTGCAATCAAAGACAGTGTGTGTAAATGTTCCTTACATTGTGTTGCAGGAACGAGTAATGCAAACAACAAATCGACAGGTTGATTATCAATAGCGTCGAAGGCAATAGGCTCGCTTAGGTGAAGAAACACACCAACAACTTTTTCAGTTTCATCACTTTCAATACGCCCATGAGGGATAGCCAATCCACCCCCAATCCCTGTTGTACCGACTTTTTCACGCGTTAATAAAGCCTCAAAAATCAGTGTTTCTGGTAAATTTAGTGCTTGAGCTGCATTCTCACTGATAATTTCTAACGCGCGTTTTTTACTTGTGCAATGCACATTGTTATGTGTACATGCCAGAGTAAGTACGTCGCTAATATTCATCTTTGTATCGTTGTTCATTGTCTTATTCACTTAGACCAGCAAACCAGATGCCACAGAGTGACATCTGGTTTTTGTTAGCGGATTATTTAGGCGCTGTTTTTAATTGAACAAACGCGACATCAATAACACCCTAACATCGCCGATTGTATTCCCATTTTACAATGGGAAATGAATTAATGTTGTCTCAGTTTATCTTTGTGTTTGGTTAATTGACGAGCCAGTTTATCCATTAATCCATCAATTGCTGCGTACATATCTTCTGCTTCCGCAGAGGCATGTAATTCACCGCCATTTACTTGAATCGTCGCTTCCGCAATTTTAGTCACTTTTTCGACTTTGAGGATAACTTGGACGTTATTAATTTTGTCAAAGAACTGAGGTAATTTAGCGCTTTTTGCTTTGACGGTATCACGCAGAGCATCAGTTAATTCAATATTATGACCAGTGATTTGAAGTTCCATAGTGTCTTCCTTCTCAATTATGCTCAAACCAACTCTTTACGTTGATTTGAAGGCGGGATGGATAATGACTCTCTATATTTCGCAACAGTTCGTCGAGCAACCTGTATACCAAGCTCGGCGAGCATATTTGCCAGTTTACTATCACTTAGTGGTTTCGCTGGGTTTTCTGCTGCGATTAGTTTCTTCACTAAAGCCCGAATTGCTGTTGAAGAGGCTTCACCTCCGTTATCAGTATTTACGTGGCTTGAGAAAAAATACTTCAATTCGAAAATTCCCCGAGGACAATGCAAATATTTTTGCGTTGTAACGCGAGAAATGGTGGACTCGTGCATCTCAACCTGTTCTGCAATATCGGCCAAAACAAGGGGTTTCATATGCTCTTCACCGAATTCGAAAAACGCCTGCTGTGTGTCAACAATGCAATGAGCGACTTTTAATAATGTCTCATTACGGCTTTCTAAGCTTTTTATCAGCCATTTAGCCTCTTGTAAATTGTCACGAATAAATTTCCCATCGCTTTCGTTTTGAGCTGATTGCCCAAGCGCTGCATAAGTCTCATTTATGCGTAGGCGGGGAATGCTATCCGTATTTAACTCAACTTGCCAGTGTTCTCCTGATTTTTTTACCAGTACATCAGGAATAACATACTGTGATTCCTCTGTATCAATACTTAAACCCGGTTTTGGATCAAGAGATTGAATGGTCTCAATTACTACTTTTAATGTCTCTTCACGTAGCTTAGTGTGACGCATTAATTGGCGAAAATCACGATTACCTAATAACGCTAAATAGTGCTCAATAACAAGTTGAGTCTCTTTCAAATAAGGTGTATTAGTTGGAAATGTCGACAATTGAATTAACAGACACTCTTTTAAGTCTCTGGCAGCGACACCTACGGGATCAAAGCGTTGAATACGCTTTAATACCGCTTCAATCTCATCAAGCTCTAACTCATCATCACCCATTCCGGCAAGAATGTCATCTGTTGAAACTGTTAAATATCCTGTTTCATCGACAGCATCAATAATGCTTGTCGCGATAGCACGATCAGTATCAGTAAAAGGTGTTAGGTCAGCTTGCCAAGTTAGGTAATCTTGCAGTGAAGCCGTGGTTTCACCTTGATAGAGTGGTAATTCATCAGCCGCATAATCATTACTGGTGCCTGAAGGGGTGCCTGCGGTGTAAATTTCTTCCCATTGGGTATCGAGAGGAAGATCGTCAGGCATCTCCTTTTGCTCTAGTGCATCTAGGGTATCTAACACCTCATTATCACGCTCATTGTCTGGTGTACTATCATCACTCTCTTGTGTTGATGAGCTATCAGAATGCGTTACATCCGCTTGATCGTCTTCTTGTTCAAGCAATGGGTTAGATTCAAGGGCTTGTTGAATTTCTTGTTGTAATTCAAGCGTAGAAAGTTGCAACAAACGAATAGCCTGTTGGAGCTGTGGCGTCATGGCCAATTGCTGACTAAGACGAAGTTGCAGACTTTGTTTCATAGTGATGCGATGGATCCTCTTATGTTGTCATCCGTGACGAAATAAAAGTGTCACTCAGATCACAGGCGGAAGCCTTCACCTAAGTAAACACGTTTAACTTGCTCATTTGCCAAAATTTCTTCTGGTGAACCATGGGCAATAAGGTGTCCTTGACTGACGATATAAGCACGTTCACACACATCTAAGGTTTCGCGTACATTATGGTCGGTAATTAATACGCCCAAGCCATAATCGCGTAGATGTTGGATAATTTTCTTAATATCTAAAACGGAAATAGGGTCAACACCGGCAAAAGGCTCATCCAATAAAATAAATTTAGGATTTGCCGCTAGCGCCCGTGCTATCTCTACACGACGGCGTTCACCCCCTGATAAAGATTGCCCTAAACTATTACGTAAGTGACTGACATTAAACTCTTCAAGTAGCTCTTCTGCACGATCTTTTCGTTGTTCGGCCGTTAAATCATGGCGTATTTCTAAAATTCCCATGATATTGTCATAAACGCTTAAGCGTCTAAAAATAGAGGCTTCTTGTGGCAAATAACCAATACCCTTACGTGCACGTTCATGTAACGGGAGTAAGGTAATATCTTCATCGTCGATAGTAATGCTACCCGCATCACGGGCGACAATACCTACCACCATATAAAAGGTGGTGGTTTTCCCCGCACCGTTAGGGCCAAGTAAGCCAACAATCTCACCGGAGTTAACATTGAGGCTCACATCACCGACAACGGTGCGCCCTTTGTATGCTTTTGCTAAATTTTCAGCTTTTAACAGCGCCATAAAGTGTTACTTACCTTTGTTGTTAACACCGGGACCTTTCTCTTGTAACTGAGAAGGGAGTAAAACGGTGGTGACTTGTTTTCCCTTACCGCTAAATGCTTCCATTTGTTGTGTCGGTACGAGATAAGTGATTTTATCACCGGTGATATTACTGTCTAATTGTTCAAGATAAGCTTTACCTGTTAAGGTCACCAGC
Source organism: Proteus sp. MB838 (assembly GCF_054767435.1). NCBI lineage: Bacteria > Pseudomonadati > Pseudomonadota > Gammaproteobacteria > Enterobacterales > Morganellaceae > Proteus > Proteus sp. MB838. Next base: position 6,337 of record NZ_BAABMO010000025.1, on the reverse strand, counting down.
TCTTTGTCCATCTCATAGGTCATTTTATCACCACGACCTTTGATTGGTTTACCATCATCTTGTAACTGATAGAATGTCACAGGGTTACCAAAAGCTTCAATCACGATTTTTTTAGAATCGCCACCAGGACGTGTAACCACTACTTTATCAGCTCTTATATCAATAGAGCCTTGTTTTACCACAACATTTTGTGTGAAAGTGGTAATGTTTTTTTCTAAATTAAGTGACTGTTTCTCGGAATTAACAACAATAGGTTGTTGTGTATCATCTTTAAGTGCCATAACTGGGACACTTATTGAGAATAACGTACTGATAATTAGTGTATTACGGATTTTTCGATTCATTAGGGATCTCATAATAGGTGTTCACCTGTTCAATCAGCTCTGCACGTTTTTCACGCAGATTGCCTCGCATTTTTAAGCCGACTGATTTCAGTCCGACGCCGATAATAGTCACTTCATCATCAGAGGAAACATCTTGTGTATCCAGATCTGCGATAGCATTTTCTGTGCTGATCCGCTGAAGTTGGGAGTCATCAGTTAAACTATCAATTTGAACGTCGCCATAAAGATAGAGCATTTTACTGTTTGTCAGTTTGGCTTTATTTGCACGCACGGTCCATGTTGCATCTCCTGTCGGCGAATAAGTCGTTAAGACAGGATTAGTAAACCATGTAAACTTTTGCTGAGCATAGTTTTTGACATCATCAGCAACTAGTTTATATCCCAGTATACCTGTTGGTTCATAAACAAAGGATATTGATGATTTAGATTGGTAGGTGGGTTGACCATCTTCAACAATCTTTCCATCATCAAGCTCAGTATTGTTAGTATAGTTCCAGCCAATCAGCCCAAGAGCAATAATGGCTAAAATCAGGGTAAACCAGGATTTTAATTTATTCATTCTGTGTCGTTATACGTTTAAATCGATAAACCTTTAGCTTCTTCAAGTCGACCTTGGGCTAATAGGATCAAATCACATAATTCTCGTACTGCACCGCGTCCACCTAAAATATGGGTAACATAGTCGGCACGAGGTGTGAGTAATGGATGGGCATCAGCAACGGCAACTGACAGTCCTACTTTTTCCATTACCGGTAAATCAATCAGATCATCGCCAATATAGGCTGTCTGTTCTGGTTTAAGGTTTAGTGTATCTAACAGTTGTTGATACGCCAAAAGCTTATTATGCTGTCCTTGGTAAAGATATGTAATGCCAAGTGTTTTGGCTCTATCTTCTAAAAGCTTAGATTGACGACCCGTAATGATAGCGACCTCAATACCCGATGTAAGTAAACAACGAATGCCATAGCCATCACGGACATTAAACGCTTTCAACTCTTCACCGTTATTGCCCATATAAATAAGTCCGTCAGACATCACACCATCAACATCGCAAATCAGCAATTGGACTTTTTCTGCTTTTTGCATTATTTGCTTGCTTACTGCACCGTAGCAGGTCTCTATCATTGTATTCATCTTTATCCTTATGAACGCATAACAAGCTTAAACAACCCCAGCTTGCAATAAATCGTGCATATGTAAAACACCTAATAAAATATCACTATCTGGTTCAGTGACTAACAGTGAAGTGATATGTTTTGCTTGCATTAAATTAAGCGCTTCTACCGCTAAGCTATCTGGGGAAATGCGAATTCCGCCTTTCGTCATTACATCTGATATTTTGGCATTATTAAGATCAATACCTAAATCAAAGATACGACGCAAATCACCATCAGTAAAAATACCGTTAATCAACATATTATCATCACAGATAACGGTCATACCTAATTTTTTACGGGTGATCTCTACCAGTGCTTCGCGTAATGTCGCTTCTTTGCTGACGCGTGGAATATCATCCTCTTTATTCATTAAATCACTGACATGAAGCAATAATTTACGCCCCAATGCACCACCGGGATGCGATAGTGCAAAGTCTTCCGCCGTAAAACCTCGAGCGCGCAATAAAGCGATAGCTAAGGCATCTCCCATCACCAGTGTTGCCGTTGTGCTGGTGGTAGGGGCTAAACCTAACGGACAAGCTTCTTTAGGGACTTTTATACAAAGATGAATATCAGCAGCTTTCCCCATTGTACTTTGAGGTGAGCGTGTCATACAAATTAAAAGGATCTGTTTACGCTTGAGGACAGGGATAAGGGCGAGAATTTCACTGGCTTCACCTGAATTTGAAATTGCCAGCACAATGTCTTTTTCTGTCACCATACCTAAATCGCCATGACTGGCTTCACCGGGGTGAACAAAAAAAGAAGGGGTGCCGGTACTGGCAAAGGTGGCGGCAATTTTATGCCCAATATGACCTGATTTTCCCATGCCCATAACAATCACTCTTCCCTGACAGTGAAAGATTTTTTCACAGGCAAGAGAAAAATCGTCATTGATATATTGTGCTAACTCAGCTAATCCTTCTTGTTCAATTTGAAGAACCTTTTTACCTGCTTGCTGAAAATCAAATCCGGTCATTTTTTGTACCATTTATTTTAGGTTAAGAGAGAATGTGCAACGCACAACACCGTAATATAAACAATAAAACAAACTAATAAGAAAATCCCCTTTCCACGGTTTAGCCGCTGTTTGCGCCCCAATGAAAAGAGTGAGAAAAGTAGGCCCGCGACCATCAGCACAGTAAAACTAAAATAGAATGCTTGCATATTAAATGTGCTAGGAGAGAGTAATGCGGGCATGCCTAGCACAAAGGTGAGATTAAAAATATTAGCGCCAATAATATTGCCTAGAGCCAGTTCATTTTCACGTCTTAAGGCTGCCACAACGGTCGTTGCTAATTCAGGTAAACTGGTGCCAATAGATAGCAAGGTTAGTCCAACTAAAAAACCGCTGAGATGATACTGTTGCATGATGATAAAAACATTATCAATGATCATTCTTGTTGCAACAGGGATTATCAGTAATGCAATAACCACCCAAAATAGGGCAACAGAATTACGTGGATTAGTTTGTAATTCAAAACGTGAAAGTGTCTCTAGCGGTAACACATGGCGCACTTGTGTTAAGGTTTTATGGAGCATTTTTATCATTAGAAAAAGAGAGGCGAAGCCGATGAAAAAAAGTAAACAGCCTTCTCTCAACCCTAGATGACCATTAGAAACCACCAGTCCTGCTAATAAGATGACTATAATCATCAAAGGAAGTTCTTTTTTTAGTACCGCAGATTGGATATTCATGGGATAAATCATCGCTCCAATCCCAGCAATCAGTAGCAGATTCGTTAATGAAGATCCTATTGCTATACCTATCGCTATCTCGGGTAAATTGTGGATGGCCGCGTCGGTTGCAACAAAAAGCTCCGGCAATGAAGTACCCATTCCCACAATAACAATACCGATAACGGCAGGAGGGAGCTTTAATGATTGAGCAAACACACTTGCACCATACACCAGTCGGTCTGATGCATAGACTAATAACATCAACCCAACAATGAGAAGAGACAAAGTAATCAACATGCCATCAGTTTTCCAACAATGAGTGAAAAATAAAGAAAAAACCAATAAGACAGGGCTGATAAAAAACATTATTGTCAAAAGGTTTTGCTAATTCACCATATTTTGACTAGCCAAGCACGAAAAGTAAAATCAACCGTGCAATAAATTGCTAAATAGTGGTGATTTCTTTGTAACATTGACAATGACCTGCCAAAATAGCGTATAAATTTTGTTTATGCAGACAGGCTTAAGGACGTTTTATTCATGAACGCACAACCAGACAATTTAATTGAAGTGCGCAATATGAACTTTACTCGCGGTAGCAGAAAGATTTTTTCGCAAATCAATCTGGATGTGCCTAGAGGAAAAGTGACTGCAATAATGGGGCCTTCAGGGATAGGTAAAACCACCTTATTACGCTTGATGGGGGGACAAATTCTGCCTGATAGTGGTGATATTTGGTTTGATGGTGACAATATTCCTAAGTTATCACGCTCTGCTTTATATCAGTCAAGAAAAAAAATGAGTATGCTTTTTCAATCAGGCGCCCTTTTTACTGATATGAATGTATTTGAAAATGTCGCCTTCCCATTAAGAGAGCATACTAATTTACCCGAGGCGTTAATTCACACTACCGTGATGATGAAGTTAGAAGCGGTAGGGTTAAGAGGGGCTGCTAATTTAATGCCATCTGAATTATCGGGGGGAATGGCGCGCAGAGCCGCTTTAGCAAGAGCGATAGCCCTTGATCCAGATTTAATCATGTTTGACGAGCCATTCGTTGGACAAGATCCCATTACCATGGGGGTATTAGTAAAACTGATTGATGAATTAAACCATGCATTAGGGGTCACTTGTGTGGTGGTGTCTCATGATATCCCTGAAGTACTGAGTATTGCCGATTATGCATATATTATTGCAGAACAGAAAATCATTGCTCAGGGAAGTGCAAAAGAGCTACAGGAAAATCCAGACAGACAAGTAAGACAGTTTTTAGATGGTATTGCTGATGGACCTGTACCTTTCCGTTTTCCTGCGGGGAACTATCAGGATGATCTATTAGGACGAGGTAATTAGTACGTGGTTAATTTACTAGCGCGGTTAGGCGCGCGATCACTGTCGATTTTTGCGACTTTTGGTAGAGCCGGCATCATGCTATTTCGAGCATTGATCGGTAAGCCTGAGTTTCGTAAGCAGTGGCCATTATTAATGAAGCAACTGTACAGTGTTGGTGTTCAGTCGCTACTGATCATTATGGTTTCTGGACTTTTTATTGGCATGGTTCTTGGTTTACAGGGCTATCTAGTACTGACGACATTTAGTGCGGAAGCGAGCCTAGGTATGATGGTAGCACTTTCTTTGTTACGAGAGTTAGGCCCTGTGGTGACAGCACTATTATTTGCTGGACGTGCAGGCTCAGCACTGACCGCAGAAATAGGTTTAATGAAAGCAACAGAGCAGATATCCAGTTTAGAAATGATGGCTGTCGACCCTCTTAGACGAGTGGTTGCGCCACGTTTTTGGGCCGGGTTTATTAGTATGCCATTACTTTCACTGATCTTTGTTGCGGTGGGGATCTGGGGTGGTGCTATTGTCGGCGTGGATTGGAAAGGCATTGATGAAGGCTTTTTCTGGGCATCAATGCAAGGTGCGGTTGAATGGCAAAAAGACTTAGTGAATTGTTTTATTAAGAGTGTCGTGTTTGCCATTACCGTGACTTGGATAGCGCTGTTTAACGGATATGACGCAATCCCAACATCGGAAGGGATTAGCAGAGCAACAACGCGTACCGTTGTTCATTCATCGTTAGCCGTATTAGGTTTAGATTTTGTGCTAACTGCACTGATGTTTGGGAATTAAGTCATGCAAAGTAAAAAAATTGAAGTTTGGGTTGGTTTATTTGTTGTTATTGCACTGATAGCGGTTGTCTTTTTAAGCTTAAAAGTGGCTGATATTAAAGAAGTGGGTAATCAACCTACTTATCGTGTCTACGCAAGTTTTGGTAATATTGGTGGTTTAAAAGAGCGTTCACCGGTTAAAATCGGTGGGGTGGTAATTGGTCGCGTTGCCTCTATTACCTTAAAAGAAGAGATGGAAGGTAACTATCGTCCTGAAGTTGCTCTCGATATTTTAAACATTTATGACCATATTCCTGACAGCAGTTCTCTTTCTATTCGCACATCAGGTTTATTAGGTGAACAGTTTTTGGCCTTAAATCTCGGCTTTTATGATGAAGATTTAGGTTCTGATTTTCTAAAGGATGGTGGCAGAATTACCAATACCCATTCAGCCATGGTGCTTGAAGATTTGATTGGTCAGTTCCTTTATAAAACCGGTGACGGAGATGGAAAAACAACCTCTGACTCAAAAACGCAAACCGAACAACCAGCATTACCTTAATGATCATTCGCTTACGGTGTGGCTTATTTAATACATCGTATTTACTAAAATATAATCCCAAGAGGAAGCGAGAGTATGTTTAAACGCTTATTAATGGTCGCATTATTGGTGATAACACCTTTTGCGATGGCGGTCGATAAAACCAATCCTTATGCATTGATGGAAGATGCCGCGCAAAAAACCTTTGATAAATTAAAAACTGAGCAACCAGAAATTCGTAAAAATCCAGAACTGTTACGTGAGATTGTTCAACAAGAGTTGTTACCTTATGTACATATCAAATATGCTGGAGCATTAGTGTTAGGGCCTTATTATCGTAATGCAACGCCGGCTCAGCGTGATGCTTACTTTGCCGCTTTTAAAGATTATCTTGCACAAGTGTATGGTCAAGCATTAGCAATGTATGAAGGGCAAGAATATCGCATAGAACCCGCTAAACCTTTTGCGGATAAATCAAACCTGACTATTCGTGTCACTATT